>CABRWN010000113.1 GCA_902474645.1 uncultured Collinsella sp. | reverse complement strand
CCCCAGCCATACCGACCTCTACGATCAGATGGACGTCATTCCGTTTGGAAAGCTGAAGGCATTCTTTGAGGAATATCTGAAATAAGGCGTGCCTTGATTTGATGCCATGTCTCCAGCAACGATTCTTCTAAAGAGTGGGAGTAGCTGAAACGAGGCGATTGAATAACTCCATACGTTTAGGTTAAAACAAACTAATATGCCGCGCGCCTGCGGCATGAAGGAGGGAGATTTCTATGAATATCGTTGTATTGAGCGGTAGCCCGCGCAAAGGCGCCAATACCGACACCATGGTCGAGGCGTTTGCCGAGACCGCGCGTGAGGGCGGCCATACGGTCGAGGTCGTCCGCGTTGCCAGCAAGAAGATTGCCGGCTGCTTGGGATGCCAGTACTGCTTCGCCCATGAGGGCACCTGTGTGCAGAAGGACGACATGGCCGACGTGATCGAGTCACTGAAAGACGCCAACATGGTTGTCTTCGCCTCGCCCATCTACTGGTTCGATATCACCGCGCAGGAGAAGGCCGCCATCGACCGCCTGTACGCCTTCGGTGCCACGGGCTTCCCGTTCACCAAGACGGCCCTTTTGCTCGATAGCCACAGCGAGGGCGTCTATGATGCGGCGATCGCTATGTACAAGTCAACCTGCGCGTACTGCAAGTGGGAGGACCAAGGCATTATCACCATCAGCGGTATGACCGAGCGCGATAGCATGGCATCGTCGCCCAAGTTGGAAGAGGTGCGAGAGCTCGCTCGCAAGCTCGCCTAAGGGCAAGAAGAACGCATGGCAATCAGCGTTGGCGAAAAGCCTACTTCCCTTGCCAAGAGGATTACTGATTGCCATGCATTGATGCCCTTGCGGACAATCTCGGCGTGCTAGGAGGCCTTCTCGCTCAGGAACTCCCTGAACGCGGGAATGTCAAAGCCAACGAGACCACGCCCGCGCTCTCCAATGACGCCGTCCTCCAGGAGGCGGCGTTTGTATTGGCTAGCGTAGTTGCTGGCGACGCCCATGCGTTTGGCTATCTCCGAGACCCTGCTGGGGCCAGAATCGGGCAGCATCGCGAGCAAAAACTCAATGTCTTTATCGGAAAGCTCCCGATAGGTCGTTTCGAGAATTCGATCGCGCAGCTCCATGCGGGCAAGCAGAGAACCCTGCTGTACATCAGGTGCACTGATTTTGGGCGAGTTCTCCGAAACATCCCATGTGCGATATCCGACGAGCTGCATCATATAGGGAAATCCGTCGACGGCCTTCACGGCATCCTCGAGCGCTTCTGGCGTGATTGAGCGGCCTCCGGCCTCAACGGTTTTGCGGAATGCGTTTGCAATTTCAACGTCAGTGATTCGTCCTAACTGATGATATTGGGAACGCCTGAGGAACGAGACGGAATCGTTACGCAGCAACGCCGATACTTTGTAGGGCAGTCCTGCCATGAGTAGGGCAACTTTTTTACCTTCGCGTACAAAGTGCTGGTAAACAGAGGCAAATTGAAGCATTTCTTCGAGATCGACGGTGACTTCATCGATGGTAATGAGAAGTCCGATGTCATGTTTTTCGAGTTGCTTAAAGATGCCATTCATGCGTGTGCGCCAGTTGCCCTGGACCTCTTGAGCATATGTCCAATCGATGCCCACTGGACCAATTTGAACGCCGTTTATGCGCGCATGAGGCTGTGAGAGGTAGCTATCTGCGGCTTCTTTGGTTCGCTCGATAATATCTTCGAGCATGCCTGGCATGGCGGAGACATTTGCTGCGATCCAACCGTGTTCAAGCGCCGTTTCTGAAAGGAGCGAGAGAAGCGCCGTCTTGCCCGTTCCCCTTGCGCCCGTAAAAATGGTCGACAGGTTGGGATCTCCCGGGCCGTTGATAAAGCCACGGTTGATGTCACGCAGAATATGCTCGCGACCCGCTAGAAAGGGAGGGACGCTTCCGAACGTCGGGGTAAAGGGGTTCTTGCTGTACTCCATGGTGACTCCTTTGCAAGTTTTGCTAATTTTTGCAAGTTTTGCTAATTTTTGCAAGTTTTGCTAACAGCTGACCAAAGGGCATCGAAGCAGTGACGCTGACATTTTTTACGCAGAAAAATAAGCAGAAATCAATTTATCTGCGTTAAAAAATAGTTGAGAAGAAAAACGACGAGTCCCGGGCGCAATGCCGTTGCGTTCCGGGCCTCGTCGCTTTGAGAAGTATCTAACGGTCTCGTTGCCGTGGCACCTAGTCAAACAGGCTCGGCATGTCGTTTTCCTTCATGAGGGCACCGGCAGAAGGCAGGCTCTGTGCGGTGAACTTCTCGGCCGAGACGCCGGCGCCAAGAATCTCCTCGGTTGTGCCGACGGTGGTGACCGAGCGGCCCTTCTTGGCCGTAAAGGCTTGGACGCCCTGCGTGTTGGTTGTCGTCTTGGTCTTGAGTAGCGACGTGTTGAAGTTCATCAAGCGATAGTCGCTCGAGACCAGCGCGATGTCGCGATCTTCCTTGAGCACCTGTGCATACAGCAGTTTGCTGCCGCCGTAGATGGCGTTCTTGAGGCGCTTGCGGTTGGTCTTGGTGACGTATCCAGAAAGCGCGACGCGCACCACGCGGCCGTTCTCAAAGACAAACAGCACGTCGGCCTTGTAGTCCTCGGGGTCGATGACCCAGATGACGCTCTCGTCGGGTTCCATCTCGAGGTCGGTGGGCAGATACGAGCCCAGCTGGGCCGACTTGGTGTCCTCAAACGCCGCAACCTTGCACTTGTATACCTGGCTCTTGTTGGTAAAGACCAGCAGCTCGTGGGTGTTGGAGGACGGAAACTCGATAAAGGGTTTGTCGCCGTCTTTGTACTTGAGCGTAGTGGCCTTCTTGAGCACGCGGTCCGTCATCTTCTTAAGGTAGCCATCGCGCGAAAGCATGATGGTAACCGGGTACTCCTCGACCTCGGGCTCCAAGCTTACCTCGATAACCTCGTGGGGCTCGATCCTGCCCGTGCGGCGCGGCATCACGTACTTCTTGTTGACCGCGGCCAGCTCGTCGCTGATGACCTTCTTGATGTTCTCCTCGCTGGAGAGGATCTCCTCAAGCTCGGCAATCTCGCCCTCAAGCTTTGCAATGTCCTTGGTGCGGTTGAGGATGTACTCCTCGTTGATGTTGCGGAGCTTGAGCTCGGCAACAAACTCGGCCTGGGTCTCGTCGATGTCGAAGCCGCGCATAAGGTTGGGCACGACCTCGGCCTCGAGCTTGGTGCCACGGATGATGGCGATCGCCTTGTCGATGTCGAGCAGGATCGCCTCGAGGCCGTGCAGCAGGTGCAGGCGCTCGGACTTTTTTCCCAGGTCAAAGTTAATGCGGCGACGCGTGGACTCAATACGCCACTTGACCCACTCGTGCAGGATCTGACGCACGCCCATAACGCGAGGGTAACCATCGACCAACACGTTGAAGTTGCACGAGAACGAATCCTGCAGCGTGGTCAAGCGATAGAGCTTGGCCATGAGCTTGTCGGGGTCGACGCCGCGCTTAAGGTCGATGGCGATGCGCAAGCCCGAGAGGTCGGTTTCGTCGCGGATGTCGGCGATCTCCTTGACCTTGCCCTCCTTGGAGAGCTTGACGATGCGCTCGATGATGACATCGGTCTTAGTGGTGTAGGGAATCTCGTAGACCTCGATGATGCGCTCTTCGGGAATCCAGCGCCAGCGGGAGCGGATCTGGAAGCTGCCAAGGCCGGTCTCGATAATCTTTTCCATCTCCTCGCGGCGGTAGATGATCTCGCCGCCGGTCGAGAAGTCGGGCATGGGCATGTATTCGAGCAGGTCGCAGTCGGGGTCCTGCAGGTAGTGCATTGTGGCAGTGCAGACCTCGTTGAGGTTGAAGCCGCAGATGTCGGACGCCATGGCGACACCGATGCCCTTGTTGGCTGAGACGAGGATATTGGGGAACGTGGTGGGCAGCAGGCGTGGCTCCTTCATGGCGCCGTCGTAGCTGTCGACGAAGTCGACCGGGTCCTTGTCGATGTCCTTGAAGATCTCGGCGCTGATGGGGGAGAGCTTGGCCTCGGTGTAACGCGAGGCGGCGTAGCTCAGGTCGCCCGAATAGTACTTGCCAAAGTTGCCCTTCGACTCCACGAAGGGCGCAAGCAGCGCTTCGTTGCCCGTCGCCAGGCGCACCATCGTCTCGTAGATCGCGGCATCGCCGTGCGGGTTGAGCTTCATGGTCTGGCCCACGATGTTGGCGCTCTTCTGGCGCTCGCCCTTGAGCAGACCCATCTTGTACATGGTGTAGAGCAGCTTGCGGTGCGACGGCTTAAAGCCGTCAATCTCGGGGAACGCACGCGAGACGTTGACGCTCATGGCATAGGGCATGTAGTTGACTTCGAGCGTCTGCGTGATCGGCTGGTCGGTGACCTCGGAGTGCAGGCCGATAACGTTCTCGGCGTTGACCTGCTTTTTCTTTGGCTGGTTCTTCGTCTTCTTCTTTGCCACGATTTCCTCTTGAACTTCTTATGGGCCGTCGTTATCGATTTGCTGCTACTGCAGGTCCAGCTGGTCCAGGTATTCCTTGCCGTGCTCGGAGATATGGCGCTTGCGGCCCGCCTCGTCGTTGCCCAGCAACAGATTGAACATGGTCTCCATCTTGGTGACGTCCTCGGGCTCCACCTTGATCAGGCGACGCGTCTCGGGGTTCATGGTGGTGAGCCACATCATGTCCGGGTCGTTCTCACCAAGACCCTTGGAGCGGTTGATGGAGCACTTTTGGTCGCCAATCTCCTTGAGGATGCCGTTCTTCTCGAGCTCGGTGTAGGCAAAATAGGTCTTCTCTTTGCAGTTGATCTCGTAGAGCGGCGACTCGGCGATATACACGTAACCTTCGTCGATAAGCGTGGGCACCAGGCGGTAAAGCATGGTGAGCACGAGCGTGCGGATGTGGTAACCGTCGACGTCGGCGTCCGTACAGATGATGACCTTGTTCCAGTTGAGGTTGTCCAGGTCAAAGGCACCAAGGTTTTTGATGCGCTTGTCCTTGATCTCCACGCCGCAGCCCAGCACGCGCATGAGGTCCATGATGATGTCGGACTTAAAGATGCGTGGATAGTCCTCCTTTAGGCAGTTGAGGATTTTGCCACGGACGGGCATAACGCCCTGGAACTCGGCATCGCGCGAGGTGCGAATGGCGCCTGCTGCCGAGTCGCCCTCTACGATGTAGATCTCGCGACGGCTCTTGTCCTTGGAGCGGCAGTCGATGAACTTCTGCACGCGGTTGGCCATGTCGGTCTTCTGCTGCAGGTTGGTTTTAATGCTCAGGCGGGTCTTTTCGGCGTTCTCGCGCGAGCGCTTGTTGATGAGCACCTGTTCCACGATCTTATTGGCGGCGTCCTTGTTCTCAATCAAGTAGGTCGAGAGGCGCTCCTTAAAGAAGGCCGTCATGGCCTGCTGGATAAAGCGGTTGTTGATGGCCTTCTTGGTCTGGTTTTCGTAGGACGTCTGGGTGGAGAAGCAGTTGGTCACCAGCACCAGGCAGTCCTGGACGTCTTGCCACTTAATGCCGCTCTCGTTTTTGTTGTATTTGCCCTGTTGCTTAATGTAGGCATCGATGGCGCTGGTCAGAGCGCTGCGGGCCGCCTTCTCGGGTGAACCGCCGTTCTCGAGCCACGATGAGTTGTGGTAGTACTCCTGCATCGTGAAGGTGCGCGAGAAGCACATGCACGCGGTGATTTTTACGTTGTAGTCGGGCAGGTCCTCGCGATCGCGACCGCGACGGTCGGCCTCGATAAAGAAGGGCTCGGTAAGGTAGTCGGTACCGACCTTCTCGAGCACGTAGTCCTCGATGCCCTTGGGATAGCAAAAATCCTCTTCGGAAAACTCGCCATCGTCGCCTTCGATGCGCAGACGGAAGGTCACGTTGGCGTTGACCACGGCCTGACGGCGCATGGTCTCGCGATACCACTCGTGGGGAATGCTAATCGAGGTAAAGACCTCAAGATCGGGACGCCACTTGATGGTGGTACCGGTGCGGTTCTCGTCGCCGGGCTCAATCTCGAGCGCCTTCTTCTTGGCGCCGACGACCTTGCCCTTCTTAAAGTGTAAGGAGTACTTGTTACCGTCACGCCAGACCGTGACATCCATGTATTCGGAGGCGTACTGGGTCGCGCACGAGCCCAGGCCGTTGGTGCCGAGCGAGAAGTCGTAATCGCCGCCCTGGTTGTTGTTGTACTTGCCGCCGGCATAGAGCTCGCAAAAGACGAGTTCCCAGTTAAAGCGCTTCTCGGAGGGGTTCCAGTCGAGCGGGCAGCCACGGCCGTTGTCCTCTACCTGAATAGAGCCATCGCGAAAGGCGGTAAGGGTGATGAGCTTGCCGTAGCCCTGGCGCGCCTCGTCAACGGCGTTGGACAGGATCTCGAAGGCGGCATGCGCGCAGCCGTCGAGCCCGTCCGAGCCAAAGATGACGGCGGGGCGCAGGCGTACGCGCTCCTCGTCCTTGAGCTGGCGGATACTGTCGTTACCATAGTTTGCGGTGTTTTTTGCCATACTCGCTCTCTCGGTGCTCCTTTGCTGCGTTTAAGTCATATAGATAGTCAAGTTAGCATAGCCCAGCCCTTGGGCGATTCCAGCCAACACGAAATCCATCGAACAATCGTTCGAACTTAGGCTGAAAAGAGCTCACTCGCACAAAACCGAGTCGGTTTTGTCCGAGTAAGTTTGAAGACGGCCGAATGTGTCTTGCTGCGTTTGCGGTTGGATACGTTGTCGAAGACGTGTCGTGCGGATTGTTGGCGAAAAGACGGCGTGCCAAGCTCGAGGCAGAACTCGACTCCACTGACGATAGCTAATGCGTAATGGGCTGGCTCTGGGTATCCAGAACCAGCCCATTTGATGTTCGATGAGCCGAGTCGGCGTCTCTCGCAAAGGTAACTGAGAGCTAGCGAGGCCTATCCGAATTGACCTCATCGGCGGTGTCGGTTTCGAGCGCCGTGCGGCGGGCGCTGTAGGCGACGAGGCCGGCGCCTGCTGCGGCGAGTGCTGCT
>CABRWN010000112.1 GCA_902474645.1 uncultured Collinsella sp. | reverse complement strand
TCTGCAGTGCCAACCAAGCGCCCACGCCAGCGGTAACATCCCCAGACTCGAGCGCCGCATACAGTGCGCGTTCCCCGTCGACAAGCTCACGCGAGCGACGGCAGCGCGAAAGCAGCACGCGACCGCCGCCAATAAGCATCACGGGCGAATACGACAGCACCACAGCATGGTCTCCGGCTCGCAGCGGCAACGGCTCCTCCAAGCGCACCTGCACGGTACGGGTCTCGCCCACCGCCATGGGGGCCTCACCCTCCATGAACATGATGCGGCCGACAACCTCGGCCGTACCCGCCATCACGTGCACACGCGCGCCCGACTCGAGCACGCGCGGCTTGGCACCCTCGCGACCCAGGTAGGTGAACGTCATCATAAAGCGTAACGTCTGACCAAAACGGTCTGCCACGCCCAGCATCTCGCCGCGGTCAAGTGCCGCGACACCGTCACCAACCAGGTTGAGCGCCACGCGTTGCCCAGGCAGCGCGCGCGGCGTATCGCCATGCACCTGAATCCCGCGCACACGACAGACCGTACGCGACGGCAAAGCCATCAGCTCGTCGCCCACCGCAACCGGCGCATCGTGCAGCGTTCCCGTCACGACGGTGCCGACGCCCTTAATCGTAAAGCAGCGGTCAATCGGCAGGCGAGGCGCGGCATCGCTCCGCTCGGCACGGTCGCGACAGGCATCCCAGCAAACACCCACCTGCTCGTCGAGCACCGCAAGCAGCCCGTCGATCCCCTCGCCCGTCTTGGACGACACGGGCACGATCGGCGCGCCCGCAAACACGGTACCCGACAAAAAGTCATCGACATCGAGCTCGGCAAGCTCGGTCATCTCGGCGTCGGCCAGGTCGCACATCGTCAGCGCGACCACCATATGCGTAACGCCCAACAGCTCCAGCACATGCACGTGCTCGCGGGTCTGCGGCATCACGCCCTCGACGGCCGAAACCACCAGCACGCCCACGTCGATACCCGTGGCGCCCTGCACCATGGCGCGCAAGTAATGCGCGTGGCCCGGCACGTCGACCAGGCCAACGATCTTGCCGCTCGGCAGCGCCAGCTCGCCAAAGCCCAGCTCCACGGTCATACCGCGACGGCGCTCAACCTCCAGACGGTCGGGATTCTTGCCGGTCAGTGCCTCGATCAGTGCCGACTTACCGTGGTCGACGTGGCCCGCCGTGCCAACGATAACGGGACACTCCACCAGCGCTTTAACCTCACTCATCGAGCAATCGCCTTCTTAACGCACGCGACGAACGTCGTTGCCGCCGTCTCGATATCGCGGTCGCCCACGAGCGTACGCACGTCAAACAGGACGCGATCGTGCGAGGCGCGCGTGACGACCGGCGTGTCGAAATCTTGAACGAGCGAGCGCTTGAGCGCGTCAACGGAAAGACGCTCATCGACAAGACGCACGGCAACGCACATGGTGGGCAGCTCGACGGTAGGCAGCGAGCCGCCGCCGGGAGTCGACGACTCCTCGACGATTTCCAGCTGCACGGCACACGGGCAGCCAGCCTTATCGAGGCCCGCCACCATCAGCTCGCGCAGCTTGCGTGCGCGACGCTCCAGATGTGTCTGCGGAAGCGTGAGCATGTTGAGCACCGGCACCTCGCGATGGGCCACATCCGCCCCATCCATGTAAATGCGCAGTGTGGCCTCGAGCGCCGCCAGTGCGAGCTTACCCGGACGCAGGGCACGCATAAGCGGATGCGACCCGCAGGCCCGGACCAGATCGCGACGGCCCATGATAATGCCCGCCTGCGCGGCGCCCAGCAGCTTATCACCCGAGCACGACACGATATCGAGTCCCGCCGAAACCGAAGCCGGCGTGGTTTCTTCGCCACCGCGCACCAAGATGTCGTCGGGCAACAGCGCGCCCGACCCCTGGTCCTCGTAGAACAGCAGACCATGCTTGTGGGCCAGAGCAGCAAGCTCCTTTGAGCTCACTTCCTCGTGAAAACCCTCGATGCGATAGTTGGAAGGATGGACCTTGAGGATCATCGCCGTATCGGGCGTGATGGCTTGCTCATAATCAGCCAGGTGCGTGCGGTTGGTGGCGCCGACCTCGACGAGTTTGGCGCCCGAAGCCGCCATGACATCGGGGATGCGGAAGCTGCCGCCGATCTCGACAAGCTCGCCGCGGCTGACGATGACCTCCTTGCCTGCGGCATGGGTCGCCAGCACCAGCAGCACAGCGGCGGCGTTGTTGTTAACGACCAGCGCGTCCTCGGAACCGGTAAGCGAGCGGATGAGCTGCGCTGCGTGCTCCTTGCGCGACCCGCGCGAGCAGGTATCCACGCTGTACTCGAGCGTGCTGTAGCCGCGCGCGACCTCGGCCACGGCCTTGGCGGCCGACTCCGCGAGCGGAGCACGGCCCAGGTTGGTATGGATGACCACACCCGTGGCGTTGACGACGGGACGCAGGCTCGGCAGTGCGGAGCGATGCGCACGCCACTCGATAGCCGATGCCAGCTCGCGCTTGGAACGCGGGGCGGCACCGGCACGAATTGCGGCGCGCTCCTCGTCGAGCTCGGCCGTGACGGCGGCATGCACCACCGCGTCGCAGGTCTCCCCCGCCGCCTTCACCACCGGCCACTCGGCAAGCAGCTCGTTGACGGAAGGAATGGCGCGCAGGCGGGCGCGCACCTCATCGGACATGTTCTGGCTATCGCTCATGTGCGGCCTTTCAAAAGAAACGTGGATCAGTCGAATACATCAGCTGAGTCAATTACTCGTCATTATCCCCGCGCGCGACAATCTTTTCTACGCGAACGGCGTTTTCCTGGGTGAGCGCGGCACCCGTCAACGGGTCCCAGCGCAGCGGCGTGTGGTCGAGCGGCCCGACACCCAGGGCCTGCCGGCCGCCACTCTTAGCACCGAAAGCGCGTCCGCCGGGAGCGGCCGAGGTGAAGATGCACGCCGGATGCAGATAGGGCGTCGTCTCCACGCGCACGCGATCGCGGCCCATGTCGCTTACAAGCTCGACGACCTCGCCACCGGCGATACCCATTCGAGCGGCGGCATCGGCATTCATCTGCACGGCGTCCAAGTCCGACCCTGCCTCGACGGCGCCGGCCGCCGCAAGTCTGCGCGAGGTGTGCGATTCAAAGGGACGGTTGCCGCTAATGAGGCGAAACATTCCCGGGCCGGGCTCCACCATGGGCGCGATCCAGTCGGGCACACGACCCAAACCGGCACGCTCCCACACGCTGCTTGCCAGCGCTATCTTGCCGCCGTCCAGTGGAATCACGGGCTCACCTGTGCGCGGCGGCAGCGGCACGCCCGTATCGGCCCAACCGCGTTCCTTGAGCTCGTCCAGATCGATCCCAAAGGGCGCCACCTGGGCAGCCGCAAGGTCGTCCGGCGTAAAGTCGAAGTACTCGCCTACGCCACAGGCCGCAGCCAACCCGGCAAAGATCTCCCGACCGGGACGCGTGTCGTTATGCAACACGGGCAGCACGGCGTTGCGGTAGAACAGGCGCGCATCGTTGGCACCTGTCACCGTTCCCACGCCACGGTCGGCCTCCAGATACGTCACGTCGGGCAGCACGAAGTCAGAAGCACGCGCCGTCTCGGACCAGCGAATATCAATCGTCACAAGCAAGTCGAGCCGCTGCAAAATACTCAACCAAGCCTGTGCATTGCCATAGCCCGCACCGGGGTTACTGGCATAGACGATGAGCCCACGCAAATCGCCGGCAAGAATCGACTGACCGATGGTCGTGCACAGGCCGCGCACCGGATCGACCAGTGGATAGCGCTCGGACCCCAGCTTGGGCCCACGCGGCACCGGCGGCGTCGCGAAACGCACAGGATCCAAGTCGCCCAGCGCAAGCGGTGTAGGTGGATTGAGCGCGCCGCCCACATGCCCGATACAGCCCAGCAGCACATCGACCAGACAAATCGCGCGCGCAGTCTGGGTGCTATTGGCATACGCGATACCGATGCCGCCATGAAAGCCCGCATCCACCACCGCAGCAGGCGCCGCGGCAGCCAAATCACGCGCAGTCGCACGGATATCGTCCGCCGGCACGTCGCACATCGACTCGGCCCACTCGGGCGTCCAAGCACGGGCCGCCAGCGCCAGCTCGTCAAAACCCGTGGTATAGCGGGCAACGAACTCGTTGTCGTACAAGTCCTCGGCAATGAGCACATGCGCAATGCCCAGCAACAAGGCCAAGTCACAGCCCGGGCGCACGCGGAGCCAGCGATCGGCAAGCGCGGCGGAGCCGCTGCGCCGGGGGTCGACCACGATGATCTTCGCCCCGCGCCGGCGTGCATCGTTGAGCGCATCGACAGCCCCCATCGTCGACGAATCGACGATGGAACGCCCCAGATACATGATGCAATCGGTATGCGCCAGGTCGGAGGCGGGACTATAGCCCAGGCTGTGTTCCCAACCGGTAAGTCGGCTTACCTCGCAGGCGCCATCGGCACCGTATACGTTGGGCGAGCCCAGCGCATGCATAAAACGATACGCCCAGTAGCGGTCGAACGAGGGCACGCCGAGCGTCATGCCCAGCGCACGAGGCCCGCACTCGTCAACAATCCCCAAAAGACGCTCGGCAATCTGAGCAAACGCCTCGTCCCAGGTAATCGCATCAAACCCCGAGCCATCCCGGCGGCGTCGCATGGGGTGCACAATGCGGTCGCGCTCGTCAAACGGCATTGCCAGGCGATGCCGTCCGCGGGCGCAGAGGGCACGCGCCGCGCACGGATGCCCCGGCACCGGCAACTCGGGCACCACACGACCATCCTCAACGCGTGCCGCAAAGGCGCAATCGGCATAGCATCCCCCGCATGTGGTCACCACAGCGCGACCGTCACGCTCCACAGCAGATGCCATCTCGATTACCCCTTTCACAGGTCAAACACAACAGGCCAGCAGCACGCCAACGAGCCCCAGACCCAAAAAGCCTCCCGCACGGCAACGCCCCGCGGGAGGCCCAACGTCAAACAGACGGTACCTTACGCCTCGGACTTCTTGGCGTAGACAAACCAGTAGCCGAGCGCGATCAGAACCGCGCCGCCCACGATGTTGCCCAGCGTGGCGGCGGATAGATTAAACGCAATACCCGCGACGTTGAGTGCATCCGCGCCGGCGACCTTGGCACCATAGCCGCACGCGTGCATCACGGCACCCATGGGCAAAAAGTACATGTTGGCAACGCAGTGCTCAAAACCGCAGGCCACAAAGGCGGCGATGGGCAGCAGAATGCCCACGACCTTATCGACCACGGTCTTGCCGGCGGTACCGATCCACACGGCCAGGCACACAAAGATGTTGCACAGGATACCGCGGAAGAAGATCGTCACCCAGTCGATCGTCACCTTGCCGGCGGCGACGCTCACCATGGAATTGGCGACCGCCTCGCCGTTGAGCTTATAGATGCCGGCCATGTACACCAAAAAGACGATGAACAGGGCACCGACAAAGTTACCGACCCATACGACGACCCAAGCCTTGAGCATCTGAGCCAGGGTGATCTTTTTGCTCTTGAGCGCGCAGACCATAAGAGAATTGCCGGTAAACAGCTCGGCGCCGCACACCAGCACGAGCACCAGGCCCAGGCAAAAGCACAGGCCGCCCACAACGCGCTGGGCACCCCAGCCCAGCGTGCTATCGCTCAAGAACACGGTAAAGAACAGGCCGCCGAAGGCAATAAACGCACCGGCGAACATTGCCAACAGAAAGGCCTTGGCGACCGGCAGGTTGGCCTTGGTCACGCCGGCGGCCTCGGTCTTGGCCTCGATCGCGGCGGGTGCCAGGCAATCGGGAGCGGGATATTCTGCCTTGGAATCTGCCATGTCAATCACTTCTTTCCTAATCAGCAGGGACAAGCGCTCCTATTGCTCTTGTCCCAAGCGGACAAAGTGGGAAAAGTCGTTGGCGGCCACGGCGTCGTACACGGCGTCGACGGCGTCAAAGACCTCCGGGGACATAGGGTTGTAAAACTCCGTATCGCCCGGCTGAATCCCTATGAAGACGATATCTTCGCACGATTGCTCGATTTCCTCGATCAGAATCGACAAAGGGAGCGAATGCGTGGTGAACATCGACTTGCGGGCCACATCGCGCTTATCGAGCAGGCGGATAGACCCGACGGGCAGCGCCATGTCGGCGGCATCGACCAAAACCAAACGCGGCGGACGCTCGCGCTTGACCTCGATGATGTCATCCTCGGGCGTTTGCCCACCGTCGATGGTGTACCAACCGGCGATGGGCGCGTCCTCCATCTTTTTGGAGAGCACGGGGCCGGCGGCATCGTCGGCACGCAGCACGCTTCCCGCCGTGAGCACGATACCCGCAAACGGGGCGCCGTTCACACGGCCATCCACAACGCGACCCATTACTGCAACCTTCCCGTCAGATACACGCCCGACACATCGCGCACGCGCTCAACCAGATCGCGAAACTTCATTAAGAACGCGACCTGCTGGGCATGCAGGCCAAAGTCGTCGTCGAACACCGAGATGCCGGCCTTGGCCGACCCGCGAAAACCGCGCTCGTCGAGCAGCGCATCGCAGGCCTCGAGCAGTGACGGCACCGCCGCCTTGTCGAGCTGGCACTCACCAAAGGAGCGGATGGCCTCGAACTTGGTTTTGGCCTCCCCCTCCGGCAGCGCGTCGACGAGCGAATAAAACACGTCCACCGGCACCGACAGGCGCGGCTCAAAGCAGTCGAGCACGCCGGTGTGGTGGCCCACGGCGAGCGTGTAGTACAGCACGTCGCAGGCCTCCTGGGGAACGTCTTCCTCGGTCTCCACAAACTTACGCGTGAGCTCGTAGAAGACCACCTGGTCGGGCGCATGGCCCAGGCAGGGGTCGGCGACGCCCTCGGCGGCCTCGACGCTTGCGCGCGAGGCGTCGCCAAAGGAGCCGCCGAGCATACCGGGGCCCGCAAAGTAACCAGAGCGGTCCGTGAGCTCCATCTAGCGACCTCCGGCCAGCACCAGATCCTGCAGCGCCGAGTAGACCTCAACGCGGCGCGGATCGTCCTGCTTGTCGATGAGCAGCGCCATGGCACCGCGGATATCGCCCTTGGGCGCGCCCTCGAGCGTATCCATAAACTCGTTGGCCAGGTCGCGGCCGTAACGGTAGCCGCTCAT
>CABRWN010000111.1 GCA_902474645.1 uncultured Collinsella sp. | reverse complement strand
AACGCGGGGCGCCCGAATTACTCCGGACGCCCCGCCCCAAAAATCTATCGAAATGGGCTAGCAATCGATGACGTGCAGGTCGTGCGGGGTCTTGGTGAAGGGCTCATATCCGTTCTCGGTGACGACGCCGTAGTCCTCCAGGCGCACGCCGCCCACGCCGGGCAGGTACACGCCGGGCTCCATGGTGATAACCGAGCCGATCTCGATGGTGTTCTTGCTGCGGTTGAAGTTGGGCAGCTCGTGAATGTCGATACCAACGCCGTGGCCCAGGCCATGGTTATAGTAATCGCCATAGCCGGCATCGCCGATGATCTTCTTGGAAAGCTTGAAAATGTCGTTGCCCTCGACGCCCGGATGGATGGCGGCGACGCACTCCTCGTGCGTGCGGCGCACGAGTGCGTACAGGTCGAGCTGCTCCTGCGTGGGCTCGCCCATCACGACGGTGCGCGTCATATCGGAACGATAATCGCAGTAGCCCGCGCCGTAATCCATGAGGACAAAGTCGCCCTTCTCGATCACGCGGTCGCTCGGCACGGCATGCGGGTTGGCGGTGTTGGGACCGCTCGCCACGATGGAGCCGAAGGCAAGGCTGTCAGCGCCGTTGGCGAACATAAAGTTCTCGAGCTCGTTGCGAACCTGTTTCTCGGTCATACCGGGCTTAATAAAGCCGAGCATGTGCTGGAAGGCGGCGTCGGTGATCGACTGTGCGTGGCGCATGAGCTCGATCTCCTCGGCATCCTTGATGGCGCGCATCTTGCGAATATCGTCATGCATCAGCGGCAACATGCAGGCGACGGAACGGTCCTCCAGACCACGCTGAATACCCTGGTAGAAGTTGATCTGCATGTCGTCCTCGACAGCGCAGACGCGGCACTTGTTGGCCGCGATCTTGCCGGCGACCCAACCGGGGATGGTGCCCTCATCCATGTCGTAGACCCAGGGGCTGCCGGCGGGCGTGTTCTCCTCAAAGCTGTTGAGGTAGCGCGAGTCGGTGTGGAACAGGCACTGGTCGGCCGTAATAAACGCAGCGTGCGGGAACTCGAAGGTGTAGTCAAAGACGCCCTTAACGCCCGTAAGCCAACGAAGGTTGGCCTCGTCGCGCACCACGATTGCGTCGTAGCCACGCTCGGCCATCAGGGCACGGACACGCTCGATACGACCGGCAGGACCGGCAGCAAACTCAGACATGCAGATTCCTTTCTTGTTGTTTCTATATAGACGGGACGGGTCTCAACCGAACGACGGAATCGCATGCGATCCGCAACCGATTGGAAACCCGCCCCTCAACATGATACGAAAGACGATGGAAGTCAATAAATCTTAGAGAAGTTCTTTGCGAGAAGCCAAGTAGGCGTGAGCATGGCGCTCAAGAACCTCGTCCTCGACGTTCGTTAGGCGAATGGCGCCGAGTGCCGCGGGCAGCGGCAACATGCTGCGGTTCGAGCGTGCAAACTGCTGCTTGCGGAACTCCTCGATATATGCGGCAGGCTCCAGATCGAAGGCAAGTTCCTCGATACCAAAGTCCTCCAGGCAGTCATCGACCTCAAAAACGTAATCGATATCGAAGTCGCAGGCGTCGTGGGCAAGGCGCGCCTCAAAGCGCATGCCCTCGGACAACAGCTGATAGGCAGGGACCTGCGAAGCGGCATCGCCCAAGCAGGCGCGCAGGGTACGCTCCCCCGTCTTGCCAAAATCGAGCGCATGGCGAGCACTCGGGTTCGTGGCCATCAGTACGTCCTTGCGGGCAGTCTGAGACCATTGAACGGCATTGACAAGCGCGACCTCCTCGCCCGCGAGAATCTCGGGAACGGTCTCAGTAAACTGATTCCAGCGGGACTTGCTGCTCGAAAGCATGGTGCCAACAAGTACCACATAGCCGAGCTTGAGGTCCTCGGGGTCCGCCTCGCGAACAAGGTCGAGGTCACACACGACCAAGCCCGGTTCGGGACGGAACGCGATAGCGGGAAGCGCATTGGCCGACGAGGCGACGAGCGGCTTCATGGTCGTCGCGACCGTGAGCATGGCATCGAAGGTCGTCGGTAGCAGCGCGCACTCGGTTCGGCCACACCACTGGTTGGCGCACCAGCTAACAACCGAGCAGGTTGCGGCATCGCCAACGGCGACAACGAGATCGTCGCAGGTAATGCTGTTAGCCGACAGGGCACCAAAGACGGTATCGGCATCCGCCAGCGTAGCACCGGCAGGCGAAACCTCGAGGACGAGCAGCGACACAGCGAAGCCGGCATCGACCAGCGCATGATCGATGACCTCACCAAAACGCTCGGATGTGGCAGCGTTCCAAACCACCATCGCGCGCTTAGGCTTGCCAACGGCCGAGGCAAACATGCGCGACAGCTCCTCGAACGCACCCAATCCGACGCGAACATCGACGCTGCGGTTTTGGAAATTGATCAGTTGACGGCGAATCATAGCAGCCCACGCTCCAAAAGCATCTCGGCACAAAGGTAGGAAACGTCCTCGAAGGACTTGTTGCGAATATCAAGGGTAAGGTCGGCGGCCTGGCGATACAGCGGACGGCGATGCTCAAACAGGCGCGCAGCATGCTCGGGCGAACGGAAATCGGGGCGCGTGTCGGACCGACGAATCTGGCGAATCGAATCCTCGAAGTCGCCCTCGAGGTACACGCACGTACCCATTTCGTGCATCAGCTCAATATTCACCGGCGTTTCGACGATACCGCCCCCGCACGAAACCAACAGGCTGCGCTCGCTTTGGAGCGAACGGAGCGCCGAGGTCTCGAGCTCGCGAAAACGATCCTCGCCCTCGGTCTTAAAAATCTCGGTTACCGACTTGCCGCAACGGCGCACGACCAGACGGTCGGTATCGATAAAACGCCGCTTGAACATAGTGCCGACGTTGCGCGCGAGCGTCGATTTGCCCGCGCCCAAAAAGCCGATAAAGAAGATATGGTCGCAGCCGTGTTTGATGTGCTGGGACATAGCGAGACCTATTCCTCGCAGGGAAGGTCGCGTAGGGCCCGGCGCTCGAAGATACGGAAGATCTGCGTATACCACAGGTCCTGCGTCGCTTGTGGCTTTACCAGGATGGTATCGACGCCGGCGAAGTTGCCGCTCCACACGTCCGTGTAGAGCTGATCACCGATCAGCACAGCCTCGTCGGCTGTGGCGCCGAGGCGCTTAAGACCCGCCTTAAGGGCAAACGGCGCCGGCTTCATGGCGTGGCTGATAGCCTCGAGTCCCAGCTCGCGTGCAGAGCTCATGACCTGGTCGCGATGCCAGTTGTTGGACACCATGCACAGCTTAAAGCCTTTGGCGCGGGCGGCGTCGAGCCAAGCGGAAACCGCGGTGGGAACCTGCTCGGTGTCGCGCGGCACCAGGGTGTTATCGCGATCGAGCAGAATGGCGCGTTTGCCGTCGTCCCACAGGGTATCAAGGTCGATGCGATCGACCGAGGCAACGTATCGTTTGGGGCTAAAAATCCTCATGCTAATTCCAAGACTGTTGATGCTCTTCGTAGGTTTGCGAGAAGTACTCCTCGTCCTGCGTAATGTAGAAATACAGGTCATCGGAGTCGGTCGGCTCAAGCGTGGCCTTGAGTGCCTCGAGCGACGGAGAGCAGATGGGCGTGGGTGGCAGACCCTCGTGCTTATAGGTGTTATACGGACTATCGCTCTGCAGGTCGTCGGCGCTAACCTCGCCACCGGTGACATACATCATGGTCGCATCGCTGTTGAGATAGCGCAGACCGTCGAGCTTGCCGGCAAGGCGGTTGTAGAAGACCGAGGCCACATGCGCACGCTGATCGGCGTTGAGGCCCTCGCGCTCAACGATAGAGGCCAAGTTGACGATATCGCAGTCAGACATCTCCACACCGTAGCGTTCCTTGATCTTGGCTTCGCAGCTCGCAAAGTCAAGCGACTTGTACTCGGTCTTAAACTGATCGAGCATAGCGCGAATCACGCCATCGGCCGTCGGCGAATCACCCAACGAATAGGTCTTGGGGAACAAGAAACCCTCGAGCGAGTCGTTGGCGGCGCCCTTAAGGAAGCTATAGTCGTCCACGTAGTTGGAGGCCTTGGCCTGGTTGAGGAAGTCTTCCTTAGAGATGCTGTCGTAGGCCTGGGCCACACGGTCGGCGACTTGATCGACCGTCAGGCCCTCAGGGATAGTCAGCGCATTGGAGCCCGCGTTGGGGCCTTCCATGAGCTGCTGAACAACCTTGGTCGCATCCATGAGTGTGGTGAACGAATAAGTACCAGGCTTGAGCGACATATCGGCGTTGAGCTTTTTCACCGCCGCATAATAATCCTTGGGATTTTCGACGATATGGTTCTCGGAGAGAATCGAGGCGATCGTATCGCCCGAAGCACCGTCGGGAATGGTCACCGTAACCTGCTGACCAGCCGTGACCTTCGTATCCCCACCGGCGAAGAAGCCCTTGACGGCCGGCACGACAAAGAAAGCGATCGCAGCAAGCGCGAGCACCGCCACCACAACGCCGATGATCACGGGAACCGGAGAACTCTTCTTTTGAGCACCGCGACGAGCATACGTGTTGTAGCTCGAGCGGGTCGCCGGAGCAACGCCATGCGAACCGCGAGCGTGATGCGAATGCGATTGAGGGGCCTGAGTTCGCTGGGTAGGTGCCTGCTGCTTAAAGCGGGTACCGCCTGCAGGCTGGGCCGTACGAGCAGTGGGCTGCTGAGCCGCGTGAGAAGCCGAATGCTGAACCGAACGAGCAGAAGGCTGCTGACCCGTCCGTTGAACAGGTTGGGCCGAATGAGAGAAGGACTGCGCCGGGCGCGCGGCAGGCTGAGCTGCGCGCTGCGTCGGCTGTGCCGGACGCTGGCCAGGCTGGGCAGGGCGCGACGCCGGCTGCCGTGTACGATTCTGCTGGCGCGGATCGGAAGCGCTAGGCATGCGAAACCTCCTCGTTTTTACGATCGAGCCACGTCTGCAAAAACAGGCTGGCGGCAATCATGTCGATCTTGCCCCTCATCTGCTTTTCGTTGAGGCCCTGCTCGCGCAGGATACGCTTGGCCTCTTGCGAAGACAGACGCTCGTCCTCAAACTCCAGCGGAAGATCGAGCTCGTCGGCAATCTTTTTTGCCACGGCGGCAACGCGCTCGGCCTGGGGGCCGGGCTCACCGGCCATGGTCAGGGGACGTCCACTTACCAGGATGTCGGGCTCATAGTCCTCGACCAGGTAGCGGAACGTCTTGGCCATACCAGTGACCTCTGCAGCCGGGAGCACCTTGACGGGCATCGCCATCTTGCCATCACGGCTCGAGACGGCGATGCCGATCCTGGTCTCCCCTATGTCCAGCGCAAGCGCGACCACAGTGACTTCTTAGATTCTTAGGCGCCGAGTGCGGTCTTAGCGGCCGCGAGGGCATCGGCGATGCCGGCAGCGTTCTTGCCACCGGCCTGGGCCATGTTGGGACGACCACCACCGCGACCGTCGACCAGACCCGCGATCTGCTTAATCACGTTACCGGCATGGAAACCGGCCTCCACGGCGTCATCGGTGCCGGCGGCAAGCAGGGCCGGGGTGCCCTTCTCAGTCACGCTGGCGACGACACAAGCGACAGGGCCGGCGACCTTCTGGTGCACGGTGTCCCATACGTTGCGCAGGTCGGCGGCTTCAAGGCCCTGGAGCTCAGCGACGACGAGCTTGTAGCCGCCGAGCTCGACAGCACCCTCGATGGCGCTGGAGATGGCATCGGAGGAACCACCGGTCAGGGCCTTCTTGAGCTTGTTGGACGTCTCGCGCAGCTCGGCCTGAAGGTTCTCCACGCGGGCGGGAACCTCGTCGACGCGGCACTTGAGCGCAGCAGCGGCGGCGTCAACGAGCGCCAGGCGGTCGGCCATGTAGTCGAGGGCACCCTTAGAGGTCACGGCCTCGATACGGCGGACATTGGAGCCCGTGGAGGACTCGGAAATAATCTTGAACAGGCCGATCTCGGCGGTGTTGGCAGCGTGCGTGCCACCGCAGAGCTCGCGAGAGAACGGCTGGTCCTCGGCGCCCACGGAGACGACGCGGACGACATCGCCGTACTTCTCGCCAAACAGAGCGACAGCGCCAGCAGCCTTAGCATCGTCGATGCCCATGACACGGGTCACGACCGGCTTGGAAGCGAAGATCTGCTGGTTGACCAGGTCCTCGACAGCCTTGAGCTGTTCGGAGGACAGGGCCTCGAAGTGCGTAAAGTCAAAGCGCAGGTGCTCGGGCGTCACCAGCGAGCCGGCCTGGGAGACGTGGTCGCCCAGGACCTGCTTAAGGGCGGCGTCAAGCAGATGCGTAGCGGTGTGGTTGCGGCGCAGGAAGCCACGACGCTCGGCGTCGAGCGCGGCAGTCACGGTAGCACCGACGGTCAGCATGCCCTCGGCAACGTGCGCGACATGAGCATACAGGCCGTTGTGGTTCTTGGTATCGGCAACAGTCAGCACAACGCCCTCGGCGGAAAGCACGCCGGCGTCGCCCTGCTGGCCACCCATCTCGGCATAGAACGGGGTGCGGTCGAGCACGACCTCAACGTCCTCGCCGGCGGCAGCGGACTCAACGGACTCGCCGCTGCGCACGATGGCAACAACCTTGGCGCCCTCGATGACGTCGTTGTCATAGCCGTCGAACTCGGTCGCGGAGACCTTGTCGGAAAGCTCGACCCACACGTCGTTGAAGCTGCCCCAGGCATCGCCCTTGGCGTTGGCGCGGGCGCGGGCTTTCTGGTCCTCCATGCAAGCGGTAAAGCCATCCATATCGACGTCGTGACCGGCGGTACCGGCGATCTCGACAGTCAGGTCAATGGGGAAACCAAAGGTGTCGTGCAGCTTAAAGGCGACGTCGCCCGGAAGGACGGCGCCGTCGGCGAGCGCGGCCAGGGCCTCGTCCAGGTAAACGCGGCCGTCGTGGAGAAACGTTCCTCCTCGGAGGCGACGATGCCCTTAACGAGCGCGACGTTCTTAAGCAGCTCGGGATAAGCCTCGCCCATCTGAGCGTTGACCTCGTCGATGAACTTGGTCAGGAAGGCACCCTCGATACCCAGCAGGCGACCGTGGAACACGGCACGGCGGAGCAGACGGCGAAGGACGTACTCGCGACCCTCGTTACCGGGGAGGATGCCGTCGGAAATCATAAAGTCGACGGCACGGGAGTGATCGGCGATGATACGC
>CABRWN010000110.1 GCA_902474645.1 uncultured Collinsella sp. | reverse complement strand
CGCCGCCGACAAGGGTAGCGCCGCTGCTACTGCCGAGTCCGTCTCCGGCGAGGTGACCTACGACGGCGCCTCTTCGTTCCAGGCTCTCGTCGAGGCCGCTGCCGAGAAGTTCATGGACACCAACCCCGATGTCTCCGTTTCCGGCTCGGGTAACGGTTCGGGCAAGGGCCTGACCGCTGTCGCCGCCGGCACCGTCACCATCGGCAACTCCGACGTCTTCGCCGAGACCAAGCTTGAGGCCGACCAGGTCAAGAACCTCGTCGACCACGAGGTCGCCGTCGTGGGCATGGGCCCCGTCGTCTCCAAGAACGTCAAGGTCGACGACCTGTCCCTCGAGCAGCTCAAGGGTATCTTCTCCGGTCAGATTACCAACTGGAAGGAGGTCGGCGGCGACGACGCCACCATCGTCGTTCTCAACCGCAAGGCCGGCTCCGGTACCCGTGCCACCTTCGAGGCCGCCGTCTTTGGCGACGAGGCCGTCGACTTTAAGGGCGATGCCGAGCTCGACAAGTCCGGCGACGTCCAGACTCAGATGGCCAGCACCGACAACGCCATCTCCTACCTCGACTTCTCGCACTTCGATGACTCCAAGTTCAACGCCATCAAGGTCGAGGGCGTCGAGCCCAAGAGCAAGAATGTCACTGATGACTCCTTCAAGATCTGGGCTACCGAGCACATGTACTGCTCCAAGGACGCCGACGAGGCCACCAAGGCCTTCCTGGAGTTCATGCTTTCCGACGACGTCCAGGGCAAACTCGTCGAGGAGCAGGGCTTTATCCCCGTCTCTGCCATGAAGGTCGTCAAGGACGCCAGCGGCAAGGTCTCTGCTAAATAAGTAATCGCCCCGGAAAGGTTTGCAATGGCAAAGCAACTGCCAAAGCGCGACCTTGAGAACGTGGGCCTGGGCGTCACGGGCGCGTGCGTAGCGCTCGTGACGCTTGTCGTTGCCGCGCTCATCGTTATGGTCGCCCAAAAGGGCCTCTCGGCTTTTGTCAAGGACGGCGTCTCGGTCGTCGAGTTCTTCACCGGCACCAAGTGGGACCTGGCCAACACGGCCGAAAACGGCCTGCCTTATACCGGCGCCCTGCCCCTGATCGTCACCTCGTTTGCGGTCATGGTGCTCTCCACGCTCATCGCGCTGCCCATCGCCATCGGCTCTGCCATCTTTGCGGTCGAGATCCAACCCAAATTTGGCTCCAAGGTCTTTCAACCGCTTATTGAGCTTTTGACCGGCATTCCCTCGGTCGTCTTTGGCCTGATCGGCTTTCACGTGGTCGTCGGCCTTATGAAGAGCGTTTTCCACGTGAGCACGGGCCTGGGCATCTTGCCCGGCGCCATAGTGCTGGCTGTCATGATCCTGCCGACCATGACCACGCTTTCGGTCGATGGCCTGCGCGCCGTGCCCGACAGCTACCGTCAGGGCTCGCTCGCGCTGGGCTACACCCGCTGGCAGACCATTTGGCACGTGGTGCTCAAGTCCGCCATGCCGTCGCTCATGACCGCGGTCATCCTTGGCATGACCCGCGCCTTTGGCGAGACGCTCGCCGTGCGCATGGTCATCGGCGGTATCGAGGCCATGCCGACGTCGCTGCTGTCGCCGGCGTCCACCATCACCACCACGCTCACCACGTCTATGGCGGTCTATGCCGAGGGCTCGGCCCAGGACGACGTTCTGTGGGCGCTCGGCCTGCTGCTGATGGGCATGAGCCTCATCTTCATCCTGATCATCCACCTTATCGGCCGCAAGGGGGCGAAGGCTCGTGGCTAGTACGCGTATCCACATCGACGAGGCGAGGCTCGGGCGTGTCCAAAAGCAGGACCGCTTCGCCACGGGCGTGTTGACGGCGATCGTCGCCATCGTCATGCTCATCGTCATCTCCATGGTGGCCTATATCCTGTTCGAGGGCATCTCGACGCTGTTCCAGCCGGGCTTCCTCACGGAGCCCGCGCGCGCCAACGGAACCCAAGGCGGCGTGCTCTATCAGCTGTTCGACTCGTTCTACCTGCTGCTGATCACTCTGGTCATCTCGGTGCCCATCAGCCTGGGCGGAGCGGTCTTCCTGGTTGAGTACGCGCCGAACGGCCCCATCCGCGACATCGCCTCGACCGCCATCGAGACGCTGTCCTCGCTGCCTTCCATCGTCGTCGGCATGTTCGGTTTTCTGGTGTTCTCGGTGCAGCTGGGCTGGAAGTACTCCATCATCTCCGGCGCTGTCGCGCTCA
The DNA here is from genome assembly GCA_902474645.1 of uncultured Collinsella sp. Classification (GTDB taxonomy): domain Bacteria; phylum Actinomycetota; class Coriobacteriia; order Coriobacteriales; family Coriobacteriaceae; genus Collinsella. The sequence goes on along the minus strand of CABRWN010000110.1, from coordinate 4,975 downwards.
CCATGTTCAATATCCCCATCCTGGTGCGCGTGATCCAACAGGCGCTCGAGGACGTGCCGCAGGCCCAGCGCGATGCGTGCCTGGCCATGGGCCTCACCCGCTGGGAGGCCACGCTGCACATCCTGATCCCCGAGGCCATGCCCGCTATCGTGACCGGCATCGTGCTTTCGGCCGGCCGTGTGTTTGGCGAGGCGGCGGCGCTGCTCTTTACCTCGGGCATGAGCTCGCCGGTTCGTCTGAACTTCTTGAGCTTTAACCTGTCGAGCCCTACCTGCGCCTGGAACGTGTTCCGCCCCGGCGAGTCGCTCGCCGTGCATATCTACAAGATCTATGGCGAGGGCAGCCCCGAGGCTCAGCAGATCGTCTGGGGCACCGCTGCACTGCTGATGATTTGCGTGCTGCTGTTTAACGTAATCGCCCGCATTGTGGGCAAGCAACTGGCAAGGAAGATGACGGCCGAATGAGCGAGATGAATGTAACGCCCGCAACCGAAGCGGCATCGTCCGACACCCAGGACTTCCTGTCGAGCGTGGGGGAGAGCGAGAAGCGCGTGCGCGTGAGCGGCAAGGCCGTGAGCGACGAGGTCGTGCTCTCCACCAAGGACATCAACGTGTACTATGGCGACCACCATGCGCTGCACGACACGTCGCTCGACTTTCACAAGGGCGAGATCACGGCGCTCATCGGGCCTTCGGGTTGCGGCAAGTCGACCTTCTTGCGCAGTCTCAACCTGATGAATCGCGAGATTCGCGGCTGCCGCGTGGAGGGCGAGATCAACTACCGCGGGCGCAACGTGAACACCAAGACCGAGAACACCTACGAGCTGCGTCGGTCCATTGGCATGGTGTTCCAGCAGCCCAACCCGTTCCGCAAGTCCATTCGCGACAACATCACGTTTGCGCCTAAGCGCCACGGCATCACCGACCGCGACGAGCTCGACCGCATGGTCGAGGAAAGCCTGCGCGGCGCGGCGCTTTGGGACGAGGTCAAGGACAAGCTCGACAAGAGCGCCTACGCGCTTTCGGGCGGCCAGCAGCAGCGTCTGTGCATTGCGCGCACGCTGGCGCTCAACCCCGACGTGATCCTGTTTGACGAGCCCTGCTCGGCGCTCGACCCCATCTCGACGTTGGCGATCGAGGACCTTATGTCGTCGATCGTTGCCGACCGCGCCATCGTCATCGTGACGCACAACATGGAGCAGGCGTCGCGCGTGTCCAACCGCACGGCGTTCTTCTACATGGGCGATATGGTCGAGTACGACGAGACTGACGAGATTTTCCAACGGCCCAAGGATAAGCGGCTGAATGATTACCTCACCGGCATGTTCTCCTAGTCCGGGACATGCTTGAGGCCCGCGGCGGCCACGGTTGCCGCGGGACTGATTGGAAAAGCGGGTCATCTCTTGTGGGAGATGGCCCGCCTTTTTGTGTCGTGTGCGGCCGTCGACCTGCCAAAATAAACCTGTCCCTATTTGGTAGGTTTTGGGGTGGGGCTCGCTGCTATCATGGACAACGTTGAATTTCTACGAAGGAGCAGGGCATATGGCGATTCTTTTGGGATGCGATTCCGTCAGCCTAGAGTTTCCCACCAAGCATATTTTCGATAGCGTTACGCTCGGCGTGGGCGAGGGCGACCGTATTGGTATTGTCGGTAAAAACGGCGACGGTAAGTCGACGCTGCTGAGCGTGCTCGCCGGCACGTTGGAGCCCGACGACGGCCGCGTGACGCACCGCCGCGACACGACGATTGGATTGCTCGGCCAAAAGGATAACCTGGTCGATACCGACACCGTGCATCATGCCGTCGTCGGTGACACACCCGAATACGAGTGGGCCTCGAGCCCGCGTACGCGCCAGATTCTGGCCGGCCTTATTAGCGATGTGCCCTGGGAGGGCACGGTGGGCGAGCTTTCGGGCGGCCAGCGCCGTCGCGTGGACCTCGCGCGCCTGCTGATCGGCGACTACGACGTGCTCATGCTCGACGAGCCCACCAACCACCTGGACATGCGCACCATCAACTGGCTCGCGCGTCACTTAAAGGCCCGCTGGCAGCGCGGCCAGGGCGCGATGCTCGTGGTCACGCACGACCGCTGGTTTTTGGACGAGGTCTGCACCAGTATGTGGGAGGTCCACGACGGCCAGGTCGATCCCTTCGAGGGCGGCTACTCCGCATATATCCTTCAGCGCGTGGAGCGCGACCGCATGGCCGCGGTTACCGAGGAGCGCCGTCGCAACATGGCGCGCAAGGAGCTCGCGTGGCTGAGCCGTGGCGCCCAGGCGCGTTCCACCAAGCCCAAGTTTCGCGTTGATGCCGCTCGCGAGCTGATCGCCGACGTGCCACCCGTGCGTGACGAGCTGGAGCTCAAGCGCCTCGCCGTGAGCCGCCTAGGCAAGCAGGTTATCGACGTGGTCGACGTGGACGCCGGCTATGCGGATGCCGGCGGCGCGCCCAAGCAGGTGCTCTCCGATGTGACCTGGCTCATTGGTGCGGGCGACCGCTATGGTCTTTTGGGTGAGAATGGCGCTGGCAAGTCGACGCTGCTCGATGTGATTCAAGGTAAAATTGCGCCCACGCGCGGCCGCGTGAAGATTGGCCAGACGGTGCGTTTTGGCGTGCTGTCGCAGCAGCTCGAGGAGCTTGAGCCCTTTATGGGCGACACGATCCGCGAGGTGCTGAGCAGCTATAAGAAGTACTACGTCATCGACGGTAAGGAGACTTCGCCCGAGAAACTCTGCGAGCGTCTGGGCTTTACGACGCAGCAGCTCTGGAGCCGCATCGGCGATCTTTCGGGCGGCCAGCGCCGTCGCCTGTCGCTGCTGCTGACAATTCTGGACGAACCCAACGTGCTCATCCTGGACGAGCCCGGCAACGACCTGGATACCGACATGCTCGCGATTGTCGAGGACCTGCTCGACGGCTGGCCCGGCACGTTGATTCTGGTGACGCACGACCGCTTTTTGATGGAGCGCGTGACCGACCAGCAGTGGGCGCTGCTCGACGGCCACCTGACGCATATGCCCGGTGGCGTGGACCAGTACCTGCGCCTGTGCAACGCCACCGCCGAGGGCGAGCCCGTGGGTGCGCCGAGCGCCAAGACCGGCACGTTTGACACCGGTGCCGCGGCGGCTGCGGCCGAAAAGCCCAAGTCGAGCGGCCAGCCCAATGGCCTTTCCAATGCCGAGCGACAGAAGCTCCGCCGCGAGGTGAGCTCGCTTGAGCGCAAGATGGAGACGCAGCGCGCTCGCGTTGAGGAGGCCGAGGCCGCGATGGCCCAGGTCGACCCCACCAACTACACGGCGCTGGGCGAGCAGCAGGCAAAGATCGACGAGGCCCACGCCGCTATGGACGAGTTGGAGATGGCGTGGCTCGAGGCGAGCGAGAAGCTCGAGGGCGAGGAGTAGGCGAGGATGATCAAAGCCGCGTTTTTCGATATCGACGGCACGCTACTGAGCTTTAAGACCCACCGGATTCCGGCGTCGGCGCAGCAGGTGCTCGACAGCTTTCACGAGCAGGGGATTGCGTGTGTGATCGCCACGGGTCGCCCGACCTACCAGATGCCGGATTGGCTGTTCGACTTGGGCTGGGATGCGTACATTACGCTCTCGGGCCAGCACTGCTTTGATGCCGAGGGCGTCTACCGCAGCTGTCCGATTGATCCGGACGACGTTGCGGTGATTGTGGATCAGGTGGCCGAGGGGTGCTACGACTCGCTGTGCATGCAGGGCGAGAACTCGTTTGTGAACCTCCTGTCCGAGCGCGTGGTGACGGCCGGTAGCAACGCGGGAATCGTCTACCACGAGGAGCCGTTTGAGCATGCCTTTGATGCGCCGGTCTACCAGTTTTGCGCCTTTGTGGACCCGGCCGACGAGCATATCGTGACCGACGCCGTGTCGCATTCGCTCACTACGCGCTGGTGCGATCTGTTCTGCGACATTATTCCGGCCAACGGCGGCAAGGACCTGGGCGTGGCGGCGACGCTGGAGCGCCTGGGCATCGACGCGAGCGAGGCGATCGCCTTTGGTGACGGCGAGAACGACCTGTCGATGTTCTCGGCCGTGGGCACAAGTGTGGCCATGGGCAACGCGCAGGACACGGTGAAAGCTGCAGCGACCTATGTGACGACCGCCGTGGACGACGATGGCATCTACAACGCCGCGAAGCACTTTGGATTGATGTAACTGCGGGGCGGCACCCGGCGCCTGGGGACACTCCTTGCGGGGCGTCCCCATTTTGTTTTCGTCCCGCACGTTTTGTGAAACACGGCTAACTTTTAGACAAAGTAGTAAGACATGGGCAACTTTTGCGGTAAAGTTAGCCGTAGAAAGTTTCCAAAGGCTAACTAGCAATCATCGCGAAAGGCGGCCCATGGCCCTACGTGAATCCGGAGAAGACTATCTCGAATCGATCTACGTTCTGTCGGAACGCCAGGGCATCGTGCGCTCGATTGACGTTGCGGAGTACCTCGGCGTAACTAAGGCGAGCGTTTCCAAGGCCATGGCGACGCTGGAAAGCAACGGCTATGTCGAAATGGGCAAGCGCGACGTTCATCTGACAGAGCGAGGGCTGGAGGTCGCTCGTCAAATGTGGGAGCGTCACTGCTTTTTCGTGGGGCTGCTGGAGGATGCGGGTGTTTCGGCTGAGGTCGCGTCGCAAGAGGGCTGCCACATGGAGCACTGCCTGAGCGAGGAAAGCTTCGAGAAACTGAGGGCGATGCTGAACCGGGGCGAGGCGACGGGCCAAGCGGCGGAATCCTAACGAACCCCCAGTAGCGCGGAGTTCGCGCAAAGCGCGAACCAGCGAGTGGGACCAAAGGCCCGACCAACAAAGTCCAACTCAGACAAGGAACCCCGCCAGCAAGCGATGCCCAAGAACCGCCAGCTGTGTCATCGCAGGCCGGGGCCGGGCTTGGTTTTGAAAACACTCCGCACTGATATCTTCTGTATTGAAGACGTCGATGGCGCATCCATATACCATT
>CABRWN010000109.1 GCA_902474645.1 uncultured Collinsella sp. | reverse complement strand
CTGCGAGTGCGATTGCGCTCGGTGCTGTGTCGCCTGTGTTTGCGAGCTTGCCGGTGGTCGTATTTGCTTGCTTGCCGCTGCTCGAGTTCGCCTGCTTGGTGGAGCTTGGCGGGGTATTTTTGCCGGTCGCGGGCGAGCTGACGGGCTGTGTCGCCTCGGCCGGTTGCGCCGAGTTGGAGGGAGGCGTCGTCTCGGTCGGTTGCGTTATCTCGGGCGAGGTGGCCTTGTCTGCCGCGGCTTTCGCCTCTTCGTATGCCTTGCAGGCGTCGTCATAGGCCGTTTGCGCTTTTTTCAAATTGTCGAGGAGCGCATCTCGCCAGGCTGTGAACCGGTCGATATCGGCTTTATATTTCTCTACAGCACGTTCACAGTTATTAACTCGTCTTTCCTGATTTCTGAGGCGGTACTGGAACTCGCGGAGCTCCGTTTCGCAAGAGTTTACTTGCGTTTTTGCCGATATGATCTCACTGTGCAACTGCTTTATTTGCTGTTTAACAGTTTCGACAAACTCCTCGTAGCCGAGTGCTTCGAGTGTCTTAAGCATCTCAAGTTTCTTGTCTAATTCTGCCTGGAGCTCGCTTACCCGGTTGATGGCCCCGTCGTATTTGGCTTGGGCTGCATCGATGTCCGCTTGCATGGTGGGAAGGAGTTCCCTCTCTTCGGCGGCTTGCGCCGCCATCTTGTCGCGGAGCTCTTGAAAACGGGCAATGTCATCATTGAATCTCGCAATTTTCTCGGGACTTGCGGCGTTTTTTGCGGCCTCGAGTTTTTTGAGCGCTTCCTGCATGGCTGCATACGCTTTTTCTTTTGCGGCGGCCGCATCTTCTGTCTGCGGGGCGCCCGAATTGTCGCTGGTGGCGCTCGTCTGCGAAACGGCTGCACCGGTGGGGGAGCTGGTTTCTGCCGCGATCGCCGTTGCGGGGGCGATTCCCGCGACAAGTGCCGCGGAAAGGGCGATGCCCACAGTTGCTCGTCTTGCTCTTCTTGCGAGAATGTCGTTCATCTCGGCACCTCATTTCAAGGGTCGGCGACTAACTTGGTAGCACTAATGCAAGTATACCAAGTGGTCGACCCGACACTGGCTGGGTGTGCGCGTATGCCCCTCTGAAAACTGAAAACTGAATCCCGTTAGAAATGACGAGTTGTTTACGCTTCTTTTGGGCTCACCGTACTATCATGATTCGAATTGAGTGTGAATGATGATAGGGAGCGCCTATACATGATTGAGCTGCTCAGGCGTTTTGGTGGTAAGTTTCGCCGGTATATGGTGATCGGCCCAGCGTGCAAGCTGATCGAAGTGATTTTTGACCTGCTGACGCCGCTGGTGATTGCCCAGATGATCGATAAGGGCATCGGCGCACGCGATGTGAACGCTGTCGTCCACTACGGCATGGTGCTTGGCGCTATGGCCGTGATCGGCATCTCGTTTACGCTCGTCTGCCAAAAGATGGCGGCGCTGACATCGCAGGGCATGGGCACCGACATTCGCGGCGCGCTCTACAAGCACATCAACAAGCTGAGCTATGCCGAGCTCGACCGCTTTGGCACGCCGTCGCTCATCACACGCATTACCAACGATGTCAACCAGGTGCAGCTTGCCGTGGCGCTGGGCGTGCGCATGCTCATCCGCTGGCCCTTCCTGGCGGTGGGCTCCATGTGCGCGGCCCTTGCCATCGACCTTAAGCTCGGCATCATCTTTTTGATCTGCACGCCCGCCATTGGCCTGGTGTTTTGGTTTGTCATGGCGCGCTGCATTCCGTACTACAAGCAGCTGCAGGCAAAGCTCGACCGCATCGCGCTCATTTGCCGCGAGGGGCTTTCGGGCGCCCGCGTGGTTCGCGCCTTTGTGCGCGAGGACCACGAGCGCGAGCGCTTTGCCCAAGCCGCCGATGACCAGGCCAATACTGCCATCGCGGTGGGCAAGCTCTCGTCGATTCTCAACCCCGTCACGTTTCTTGTGATGAACCTGGGCGTGTGCGCCATCCTGTGGGTGGGCGGCATCCAGGTCAACGTGGGCGAGCTCACGCAGGGCCAGGTCATGGCGTTTGTGAACTACATGACGCAGACCCTGACCTCCATCGTGTACGTCGCCAACCTGGTCGTGGTCTTTACCAAGGCGAGCGCCAGTGCGTCGCGTATCAACGAGGTGCTCAATTGCGTGCCGAGCATCACCGACGAGGGCAATCAGTCGGTTGCGCTGCCCAAGCCGGGCAATGTCGCTCCAGTTCCTGCGCTGAGCTTGAGCCATGCGAGCTTCTCTTTTGGCACCGGCGCTGCCAACGCCGTCAACGATGTGACCCTGGAGCTCCCACTGGGCAAGACGCTCGGCATTATTGGCGGTACGGGCAGTGGTAAGTCCACGCTCGTCTCGCTTATCTCGCGCCTGTACGATGCGAGCACCGGCAGCGTGAGCGTGATGGGCGCCGACGTGCGCACCTGGCCGCTCGACCAGTTGCGCCGTGTGGTCGCGAGCGTTCCGCAGCGCGCGTCGCTGGTGAGCGGCACCATCCGCAGCAACCTGACCTGGCGTGACGAGTCGGCGACCGACGAGGAGCTCTGGGCAGCGCTCGATATGGCGCAAGCGAGTGAGTTCGTGCGCAACAAGCCGCAGGGGCTCGATGCCCCGGTCGAGGCGGGCGGTAAGAACTTTAGCGGTGGCCAACGCCAGCGCCTGACCATCGCGCGTGCCCTAGTGGGCTCGCCTCAGATATTGATCATGGATGACTCCGCGTCGGCGCTCGACTTTAAGACCGACGCGGCGCTTCGCCATGCCATTCGCGAGCGCAGTGTGCGCGGTGCCGCCGAGGGCGGGCTGCCGCTCACGACCGTCATCGTGAGCCAACGTGTCTCGACCGTTCGCGATGCCGACATGATCTGCGTACTCGATCACGGCTCGGTTGCGGGTCTGGGCACGCATGACGAGCTGTACACGACCTGCCAGCTCTATCGCGAGATTTGCCAGTCGCAGCTGCGCCGCGAGGAGCTCGAGGGCCAGCAGGGGAGCACGACGCCCGCGCCCACCCCAAGGCCCGCGCCCGCCCCAGGCGCCCAGACCGCCCCTGCATCCGTCTGCGCAAAGGAGGGCTGCTAGATGAATCCGTATACTTCCTCCGGTTCGGTCGCCACGATGACGGCCAACGTGTCCGGCAACGATAGCCTCAACGACCTGGGTGACGGTCCGCGCCAGCCCGGCGATCCCGAGCGCTATCCCGTGGGTGCGGTGACCCGCCGCCTGCTGGGCTATGTTCGCCCGCACCGTATTTCGTTTACGGCGTCGTTTGTGAGCGCTGCTATCTCGGTGATTCTGCAGCTCTACACGCCTATTCTCATCGGCGAGGGCATCGACCTCATCGTCGCGGCGGGTCGAGTGGACTTCGACGCGCTACTGCCGCTTGTCACCAAACTCGCGCTCGTCGTGGTAGGCGCTGCGGCCTTCCAGTGGCTGCAGGGCTATTGCGTCAACCGCCTGTCCTACGAGACGGTGCGCGATATGCGCGTGGAGGCGAGCGACAAGCTCAGCCGCATGCCGCTCAGCTTTATCGACAGTCACGCCCACGGCGACCTTATGAGCCGCGTGGTCAACGACGTCGATCAGGTGGGCGACGGTCTGCTGCAGGGCTTCACGCAGCTCTTCACCGGTGTTATTACCATCGTGGGCACGCTCGCGTTTATGCTTTCCATCAACCTGACCATGACGCTCGTGGTGGTGCTCGTCACGCCGCTTTCCATTTTTGCAGCTGGTGCTATTGCCAAGCTCTCCAACAAGAGCTTTACGGCACAGCAGCGTATTCAAGGGCAGCTCGGTGGTCATATCGAGGAGTACGTAGGCGAGCAAAAGCTTGTCGACGCCTTTGCCTATGGCCCCAACGCCCAGCAGCGCTTCGATGCCCTCAACGCTGAGCTCTACACCGCGGGCGAGCGCGCGCAGTTTATGGGTTCGCTCTCCAACCCCGGCACGCGCTTTATCAATAACATCATCTATGCCGTGGTCGCTGTGATCGGTTGCGTGGGCGTGATCACGGGCGTGCCCGCGGCGCTTACGGTGGGCGGCGTGCAGATCTTCCTGTCCTATGCCAACCAGTACACCAAGCCGTTCAACGAGGTCACCAACGTCATTACGCAGATTCAGACCGCGTACGCCTCGGCGCGCCGCATGTTCGCGCTGCTCGATGCGCGCGAGCAGGAGCTCGACGCTGTGGATGCCATTGAGCTCACGGCCCCGCAGGGCGAGGTCGCCTTTGAGCATGTGGACTTTAGCTATGTTCCCGACCGCAAGCTGCTGCAGGATATCTGCATCGAGGCCAAGCCCGGCATGCGCTTTGCCCTGGTCGGCCCCACGGGCTGCGGCAAGACGACGCTCATCAATTTGCTACTGCGTTTTTACGATATCGATGCCGGTCGCATTGCGGTCGATGGCCGTTCCTCGCGTGACTACACGCGCGCAAGCCTGCGCCGTGCCTTTGGCATGGTGCTGCAGGACACTTGGCTGTTCGAGGGCACGGTGGCGGAAAACATCGCCTACGGCTGTCCCGACGCCACGCGCGAGCAGGTTATCGAAGCTGCCAAGCGCGCGCATGCGCACAAGTTTATCGTGCAGCTGCCAGGCGGCTACGATACGGTCATCGGCGAGGACGGTGGCACGTTTAGCCAGGGTCAAAAACAGCTGCTGTGCATCGCGCGCGTCATGCTCACCGACCCGGCTATCTTGCTGCTGGACGAGGCGACCTCGAGCATCGATACCCGCACCGAGTTGCAGGTTCAGGCGGCATTCGACGAGCTCATGGCCGGTCGCACAAGCTTTGTCGTGGCACACCGTCTGTCGACGATTCGCAACGCCGACTGCATTCTGGTGATGCGCGACGGCCAGATTATCGAGCGCGGCACGCACGACGAGCTGCTAGCGGCAGGCGGCTTCTACGCCGAACTCTACCGCAGCCAGTTCGCCCAGTGAGCAAGCCCGTGGGGCATGTAACGCAGCGCTAGGGCGCGAGTGTGTCAACGGGGGCAACGATAATGCCCTCGGGCGTTGTATGGGCCGGCATGCCGAACCCGATGACGATGAGCTTGGCCGCGGGTGGTCTCTCGCCACGCTCGACAAGTTTGCGCTCGAGTCGAAGCAGGTTTGCAGATGCCTCGGGGATCTGTGGACTTCCGAGTTTTACTTCCACGGCAATCCAAGTTCCATCGCGCCTGTGTATAACGGCATCGACCTCGAGATCGTCGGCGTCATGGTAGTGGGACACCGATGAGTCATTTGCGGCTGCATAGACCTTAAGGTCGTGCAGGACGAGGGATTCGAAGAGCAGTCCCAGCGTCTTCGGGTCGGATGCCAATGACTCCGGATTTGCTCCGAGCAGTGCGACGGCAAGCGAAGGGTCGGCGAGGTGCCTTTTCGCGCTTTGCCGCAGCTTAACCGGAGACCTGAGCGCCGGATGCCAAGCCGGGATATCATCGATGATGTGCATCCTGCGCAAGGCATCCGTATAGCGCCGCAGCGTACTTCTCGATACGTCACCGCCGAGGTCTTTCTCAAGAGACTTTTCGCCGGCAAGAGTGGATTCGTTGCGCGCAAGCGAAGACAGAAGAGCCCTGACTTTCTCCGGGTCACGCTTCACGCCGTCAACCCTCGAAACATCCGATTCGCAGACACCGTCGATGTAGGCAGCGGATATACGCATTGCATCGACAGTCGTCTTGCCAACCGCCTGAGGCCAACCACCACGACATAGCAAATCGGCGATATCGGCGATGCCGTTGATGGATCCAAGTGCCGCTTTGATGGGGCATCCGTTAAGCAGCGACTCGAGCGAGATCGCCCCTGAGGAAACTCCGAGTTCGGCCAGAGTCATTGTTTCCATGCGCAAGCGTGATATGCGCCCGATGCCGCTGTGCATCGGTTGGTCGGCGTCGTTTGGTGTTGCTGACCCCGTAAGCAAAAACTGCCCTGGCTCACCGGTCCGACGATCGCATTCGAAACGTATTGCGTCCCACAGTTTTGGCTCTTCCTGCCACTCATCGATGAGTCTCGGCGTTGCGCCGACTATTGCTTGAGCTGGGTCGATCCTGGCAAGCTGCAGTGCGGCAAAGTCTCCGGCAGGGTCGGAGAGAGACAGCGATGATTCAGCGAATCGCTGGGCCGTAGTCGTCTTTCCGCACCACTTCGGTCCCTGAATGAGCACGGCACCAAAAATGCCAAGATCGCGTTCGATTGAGCGATCGATACATCTACTCATATATCTAGTCATCGTACTTCCTGCCATTCAAAAAACATTTTGTTTTATAGCATCTTACCAGCGCGTAAAACATTTTGACGAAAAACCATGACACAATTTGACGGTATTTCGTGAAACAAATTGACGGTATCATATGAAACAATTTGACGGCGTTTTGTGAAACAGTTTTTCGGACATTTGTGAAACGCTCTGCGGCGGTTTCAATCCGAAGTACATACTGTTCGAAATTTGTCCAAAGATGTCATCTGCGTCGCCAATCGACAGACGGTGGTTTACATCTGTCACGTTAGTACTAAGATATTCATCTAATAAATTGCATTAGTGGCTTTAGTTTTGGGGGAAACGAGGCAACGTGACTATGACGTGCTCTTTGGTGGTTAACAGCAAGAGCGGTAATACCAGGATGGTTTCGGGCGCGATCAAGCGCGCTCTGCAGGCTGCGGGTGTTGAGTTTGTCCATGCCGCAGCGTTGAGCGACGATGCGGATGCAGATCAGGTTGCGCTCGAGGCGCAGGGCGCCTGCGCGGCCGACACGGTGCTCGTCGGTTTTTGGTGCGACAAGGGCGCGTGCACGCCTTCGGTTGCCGCGCTGCTCTCCGCTCTGCACGGCAAGCGCGTTTTCCTCTTTGGTACCTGCGGTTTTGGCGCCGACCAGAGCTATTATCAGCAGATTATCAATCGCGTGACCTCCAATTTGGCCGAGGATGCCGAGCTTGTGGGTTGGGCAATGTGCCAGGGCAAGATGGGTCCCGCGGTCAAGCAGCGCTACGAGGCCATGCTCGAGCAAGATCCCGACAATGTCCGCTTTAAGATGCTGCTCGATAACTGGGTCGCCGCAAAGGATCACCCCACCAAGGAAGATCTGGACAACATGGCTGCAGCCGCCAAAAAGGCCGTGCTGGGGGAGTAGCTCCCATCGCTGACGGCGGTCGGTCCATCTTTCTAAATGAAACGTCCTCCCGGGCGTCGGGGCACGAAGTTCCCTGCTCTACAGTCCTGCGCAAGACGAAGGCCACATTAAGTGGCCTTCTTTGCGT
>CABRWN010000108.1 GCA_902474645.1 uncultured Collinsella sp. | reverse complement strand
GCGTCGCCGCTCTCAACAGGAGGTCTTTGTTTATGGCAGATCAAAAGCCGGTCGTCGGGATCATCATGGGCTCCAAGTCCGATCTGGGCGTTATGGAAGGTTGCACCGCCGAGCTCGAGGCGCTGGGCGTGCCCTATGAGCTTGTCATTGCGAGCGCACACCGCACGCCGGCGAAGGTCCACGAGTGGGCTTCGACTGCTGCCGACCGCGGCATCAAGGTGATTATTGCTGCTGCCGGCAAGGCGGCGCACCTGGGTGGGGTCGTGGCTGCCTTTACGCCGCTGCCGGTCATCGGCGTGCCTATGAAGACGAGTGACCTGGGCGGCATGGATTCGCTGCTGTCGATGGTGCAGATGCCTTCGGGCGTGCCCGTGGCCTGCGTTGCCATCAATGGCGCCAAGAACGCCGCCATCTACGCCACGCAGATTCTGGGCGCTTGCGACCCCGAGTACCGCAAGGTTATCGAGAAGATGAAGCAGGAGATGGCCGACGCCTAGGCGTTCCGCCGTTTCACCGCAGTATAAGGAGAGCCATGTCCGACTATCAGGGAAAACGATTCAAGGCTTCTCAGATTCCCGATCCGTCGAAGCCGGGTGCTGCCCATGCGGCACAGCAGGGTCGGACATCCTCTCCTCAACAGCCGCGCGCGCTACGTTCCGTAACGCCGACGTCCCATCGCCGCCAGGATACGCCGGCTGCGTATCGCCCTTCGTCATATGGCACGGCAAAGAAGCAGGCTCGGACGACGAGGCAGCTGAGTGACGCGCCGTCCAACTATGCCGAGCAGCCGCGTAAGAAACGCCGATCCATCATTCCCATCTTGCTCATCATCGTGGGCATCGGTCTGATTGTCGCCGCTGCCGCTATCTTTATTAATGCTCAGATTGGCTATAAGCAGGCGAGCGATTCGTATCAGAAAATCGAGAAGCAATATATAAGCGATAAGGACGCCAGCGGCGTACCGATTATCGACTTCGATGCACTTGCTCAGACGAACCCCGAGATTGTGGGTTGGATTTATGTGCCGGGAACCAACATCAACTATCCTGTGGTGCAGACCAACAACAACTCCAAATACCTCAACACGCTGTTTGACGGTACGTCCAATGCATCGGGTGCGATCTTCTTGGACAGTGACGATACCGCGCCGGGGATGGTGGATCAGCAGACTACGATCTATGGTCACCACATGAACGACGGATCGATGTTCAATGTGATCTCGGACACGACCGATCAGGCGACGTTCGACAGCATAGAGTACGTGTATTACATCACGCGCGACGCCACCTATAAGCTGCGTCCGCTGGCGACCAAAGTGGTCGAGGACACGTATGCCAAGGCGCGCACGCCCAATTTTGAGGGCGACGACGGGCTCAAGAACTACCTGTCCGAGATGCTCGACGGTGCCTCTGCCGTGGCGAGCGATGCCACCGATCGTGCCGCTTCGGCAACCAAGGTTGTAACGCTTGTGACCTGTCGTTCGTTATCGCTGAGCAACACGCGTGCCGTCATGGTGCTCACGCCGGTCGAGGAATAAAGTGTCCGGGAGCCCCACCCCAAAAAGACTACCCTGGAAATCAAAAGGAGAAATGATGCTCGAGAATGGCAAATCGATGCCTTCGGTTGATGCTTGGCTGCGCGAAGCCAAGGCCGATGTTTCGGCGGCTGATTGCGGGATGTACCTGACACACAACGGCGTGGTGCGTGCGACGCCTAAGTCCGAGGTGCGTGGGGTCGAGACAGATGGTGTGGCGCCTGGACATAAGGTAGGCGGCATGGTGTTTGGCTTCGATGCCGAAAAGGTGCAGGCCGCTATCGAGGCAACGCGCGCGATGCCGGGTATCGGCTACGTGCGCGTGTGGCTGGCGAGCGGCGAGCTTACCGTGGGCGACGACATCATGCTCGTACTCATTGGCGGAGACATTCGCCCGCATGTGGTCGATGCGCTGCAGGCACTCGTCGGTACCATCAAAAATGAGTGTGTGAGCGAGGTCGAGCGCGAGGCATAGGACTTTGCGATCAATTCGAGTCCATCTATAGCAAAAGCCCGCTGGCAGTTCAATCAGTCTGCCAGTGGGCTTTTCTGTGCGTTGAAAAATCTCGGCATTGCGTGGCGCTACACGCGCGTCGCATCCTTGGGGCTCATGGTCATACTCTGGAAGCGGTTCTCCATGTAGTCGTTATCAAAATACTTGCCGTAGAACTGCGCGACGGGAATATCCGGCTCCGTGCCGTTGACGCGCTGGTACCAGTAGTCGAGCGACTGCAGCGTCATGACGCCGTCGACCAGCATAATGACGGTAAAGATGACGGTAGCCGAGTAGCGGCTCTTCCACGGAATCATGTTGATGAGTTTGAGCAATCTGGGCAGCAGCAGCTTGATCCAGATGAGTCCGCCCAGGCCCCACAGGCAGGCAAAGCCCGTGCAGGTGCGTCCGCCCGTAAGGACGGCGAGTGGGTCGGGCATGCCGAACAGCTTCATGTGCGAGTAGCTCCACGAGACCACACCGAACGAGGTCTGCATAAACCAGCCCACGAACACCTCAAAGCTCGCGCCGAGCACAGCGCTTACCAGGAAAATGATGATGGGATTCTTTTTATAGAAGCGGTTGAGCACCATGGTCATGAGTACGGCGCCAAAGCCATAGATGGGGCTGAAGGGACCAAACAGCATGCCGGCGCGGTCCTGGTAGACGCCTGGGTCGTCGACCGTCATGTGCCAGATGTCCTCGGCGATCAGGCCGAGCACGCAGCAGACGAGGAATACCCAGAACAGGTTGAAGTAGTTGAGCTTGATATAGCCCTCGCCGGTTTCATCGCGGCCGAGCATGCCCTCGGCGGCGGCGTCGCGGTCGAGCATCTCCTGCAGGCGGCGCTGCAGTTCGCGCTCCTGGCGCAGCGTGGGGTCGACGGTGGCCGAAAGCGCGATGAGGATACCGAGCTGAATCGCGGGACGAAGCAAGAAGAGCCCGATACCCTGGAGCATCACGTCGACCAAAAGCTCGACGACGGTGAATGCAATAAGGATGTAGGACAGGCGGGCGGCGTTGCGGCGCTGGTTTTTGATAAGGTCCAGGCCAAAGATGATCAGGATGACGGCACTTGCCGCAGAGAGCGTGATGCCGGCGACGATAAGGCCGACTGCGACGAGCGTGTTGTCGCCGAGCTTGGCGGCGGCGTTGCCGTTGATGAGCGCGGTAATGACCTGCCACATAAAGGCGGCGACCGACGGGAGCGTGCCCACGCCGGACAGGATGCACAGGACGGCGTACACCTTAATGATGAGCGGGATCTTCTTGACCTCCGTGGCGCTGGGGACGCTGGGGTCGAGTTCGTTTCGATCCATACAGAACCTTTCTCGCTTTGTTGTAGGTTATAAGGATACGCCGCCGACCTGCCAAAAGACAGGACGAACGTCCCAATTGCAGCTTTGTAATTCCCAACGGTGGACGCGGCGGCCATCTGGGGGCGCGGGCGCTGGCACTGGACAGACCGATAAAATGTTTGGCCGCAAAACGGATTATTAGCTCGGTGGGCTTTTAAAAAGCGCTGCTCATGCGCTGGGGAGCGCGTCGCGCCGTGCGTATAATAAGGCGGGTAACGCCAAAATACGAGGCTCTGAGGGGATGCCATGTCTCAAGAAACCATCCGCGCGGCCGAGCGTGCCGCGGGACAGGTGAACACCATGTCGACGTATGATCCGGACTCCGACCAGCTGCATGAGGAATGCGGCGTTTTTGGTGTCTGGGCGCCCGATCGCGACGTGGCTCGACTGACGTACTTTGGCCTGCGTGCACTGCAGCACCGTGGCCAAGAATCGGCGGGAATCGCCGTGGGCGACGGCGGTACGGTTATGGTCCGCAAGGATCTGGGCCTGCTCGACCGCGTGTTCTCCAATGCCGACTTGTCGACGCTCTCCGGTCAGCTGGCCGTGGGCCATGTGCGCTACGGCACCGCCGGCGCCAAGAGCTGGGAAGCCTCTCAGCCGCACCTCTCTACCATCAATAGCGTCATTATCGCGCTTGCGCACAACGGCACCCTCGTCAACACCGACGAGCTGCGCCGCCAGCTTATCGAGCTGGGCGTGCCGTTCCTCTCCAACTCGGATTCCGAGGTCGCGACCAAACTCATCGGTTACTTTGCTCAGCGTACAGGCCATCTGCGCGAGGGCATTCGCAAGACCATGGAGCTCGTGCGCGGCGGCTACGCCATGACGCTCATCAACGAGCAGGCGCTCTACGCATTCCGCGATCCGCACGGCATTCGCCCGCTCGTGTTGGGCAAGCTGGTGGACGAGGGCCTGGACCAGGCCGATGCCGCATCCGTTTCGCAGCTGCCGTCGCAGGACGGCGCCGCGACGGTCGACGCCACCACCCATGTCACCCGCGCCGGCGGCTGGGTCGTCGCCTCCGAGACCTGCGCGCTCGACATTGTGGGCGCCGAGTACGTCCGCGACGTTCGTCCCGGTGAGATTTTGCGCATCAGCGCCGAGGGCCTTGTGTCCGAGCAGGGCGTGCCTGCCGCCGAAGAGCCTGCTAACTGCATCTTTGAGCAGGTCTACTTCGCTCGCCCCGACTCCATCATGAACGGCAAGAGCGTCTATGCCTGCCGCTATGACATGGGTCGTCAGCTGGCACATGAGGAGCCCGTCGAGGCCGACCTGGTCATCGGCGTGCCCGACTCCGGCCTGCCGCCCGCGGAGGGGTATTCGCACGAGAGCGGTATTCCCTTTGGCGAGGGCCTCATCAAGAACCGCTATGTGGGCCGTACGTTTATCGAGCCTACGCAGGAGCTGCGTGCCATGGGCGTGCGTATGAAGCTCAACCCGCTGCGTGACAACATCGAGGGCAAGCGCCTGGTCGTCATCGACGACTCCATCGTGCGCGGCACCACCATGGTGCAGCTCGTCAAGATGCTGCGCAACGCCGGCGCCAAGGAGATTCATATCCGCATCAACTCGCCCGAGGTCATCTGGCCGTGCTTCTACGGTATCGATACCGACGTGCAGTCGCAGCTTATCAGCGCCAACAAGACGGTCGATGAGATTTGCGAGTATATCGGCGCCGATTCGCTGGCCTTCCTTTCGGTCGAGGGCCTGCTGAAGGTCATGCCCAAGGGCGGCTATTGCGACGCGTGCTTTACCGGCCGCTATCCCGTGGCGATTCCCGAGAGCTTTGGCCGTGACAAGTTCATGGAGGGCTTCAAGCCCCGCAACCTGGACAAGCCGCTGCATTTTGACGACGACGCCGTGGTCGAGAAATACGACGACCGCAGCTGGGAAGAGGAGCACGGCGAGGCCTAAAACCTGCCATTTGGGGACAGGTTTATTTTGGTAGGTTTTACCTGCTGTTTTGTTGATATGACGGCGCGTGCTGTTATGGCGCGCGCCAAAATGAACGCAACTATGAGCACCGTTTGGCGCCCGCGCGGCGCCACGGTAGTGGAGAGGAAGGCTCAGATGAGCGATAGCAAGCATGTGACGTACGAGGACGCCGGCGTCGATACCGCCGAGGGTGGCCGCGCCGTCGACGCTATTAAGCAGATGGTCAAGGACACCAACCGCCCCGAGGTCATCGGCGGCATCGGTGGCTTTGGTGGCCTGTTCTCGGCCGCCGCGCTCAAGGATATGGAAGACCCGATCCTGATCAGCGGCACCGACGGCGTGGGCACCAAGCTCGTGCTCGCCCAGATCATGGACCGTCACGAGACGGTGGGCCAGGACCTGGTCGCCATGTGCGTCAATGACATTTTGGCTTCGGGCGCCGAGCCGCTGTTCTTCCTGGACTACGTCGCCATCGGTCACATTGAGGCCGAGCACATGGCAAAGATCATCAAGGGCGTGGCCGACGGCTGCAAGCTCGCGGGCTGCGCGCTCGTGGGCGGCGAGATGGCCGAGCACCCGGGCGTCATGGCCCCCGCCGATTACGACCTCGCCGGCTTTACCGTGGGTGTTGTCGATCGTCCCAAGATGCTCGACCCCGCGAACGTTCGCCCCGGCGATGTGATCCTGGGCCTGCCTTCTACCGGCGTGCATTCCAACGGTTACTCGCTCGTGCGCAAGGTTATCGGTGTCGACGGCATCAAGCCGGGCACGCCCGAGGCCGCCGCTAAGGCCGAGGAACTAAGCCGTCCGCTCGAGGAGCTCGGCGGTGCTTCGCTGGCCGCCGCTCTGCTGGCTCCCACGCGCATCTACGTCAAGCCGATTCTGGAGCTGCTCCGCGGTGGTGCCAACGTGCACGCCATTGCCCACATCACCGGCGGCGGCATCACCGAGAACCTCAACCGCGCGCTTGCCGACGACGTCGACGCCGTGGTCACCCGCAACGGCGCCGAGATGGGCTGGGATGTTCCGCCCGTCATCACCTACGTGTCGCGTCAGGCCGAGCTCGCGCCCAACGAGGCATGCAAGACCTTCAACATGGGCGTCGGCCTGTGCCTGATCGTCGCCTCCGAGGACGAGGCTGCCGTGACCGAGGCTCTGGTCGCGCTGGGCGAGAAGCCGTTCCGCGTGGGTAAGTGCGTCGAGGGCTCCGGTAAGGTCGTGTACTCCGATGAGCGCTAACGAGCAGATAGCTGCCGCCGAGGGTCTGGGTTTTGTGCCCTACACCCGTCCGACCGGCACCGATGCGGCCGAGCCGCTCAAGATCGGCGTGCTCATCAGCGGTTCGGGTACCAACCTGCAGGCGCTGATCGACCTGATCGCCGCTGGCAAGCTCAACGCCTCGATTGAGCTTGTGGTGTCGAGCCGCCCTTCGGCCAAGGGCCTGCAGCGCGCCGAGCGTGCGGGTATCCAGACGCTCACGCTGTCCAAGGATGTCTATGCCGACCCCATCGCCGCCGACGAGATCATCGCGCACGAGCTGCTCGAGCGCGGCTGCGAGTACGTGGTGATGGCCGGTTACATGCGCATGGTGCACACGCCGCTGCTGGCGGCGTTCCCCAATCGCGTGGTCAACCTGCATCCGGCGCTGCTGCCGAGCTTTACCGGTGCCCATGCGATCGACGATGCGTTTGCTCGCGGCGTCAAGGTGACCGGCGTGACCGTGCACTTTGCCAACGAGATTTACGACAACGGCCCCATCATCGCCCAGCGTGCGCTGGCTGTCGAGGAGGGCTGGGACGTCGACACGCTCGAGGAGCACATCCACGCGATCGAGCACGTGCTGTATCCCGAGGTCGTGCAGATGCTCGCCGACGGTCGCGTTCACGTGCTGGAGAGCGGCAAGGTCGCCGTGGATCCGACGCGCTAGTCGTTGGTTTGTGTTGGCGGTTAAGCGTCGGAGGTACGCTT
>CABRWN010000107.1 GCA_902474645.1 uncultured Collinsella sp. | reverse complement strand
CTGGCGCCGTTGCCATTCTGGCAGCGGCGCCTATTTTGTCCGCGCGGCGCGGTAGAGTGTAGGCGGTTGAAATTTGCGTCCATTGAGGAGCTGCTATGAACGAGATCAAGTGCCCGCATTGCGGCGAAGTTTTTAAGGTCGATGCGTCCGGCTATGCGGATATCGTCAAGCAAGTGCGCGATGCCGAGTTTTCGCGCGACCTGGACGAGCGTGTGAAGGCAGTTCAGCGCGAGGGCGAGCAGGCGCTGGAGCTTGAGCGCTCGCGTTCGACGGCTGCCTTGCAAAAGGCGGAGTCTCAGCGCAATGCTCAGCTTGTCGAGCAGAAGAACGCTGCAGCTCAGCAGCTGGCACAAGAAGTCGCCAAGCGCGATGCCGAGCTTGCCGAGCTGCGCGCCAAGCTTGAGGGCGCTGCCGCAGAGCGTGAGAGCTCAAGCCAGCGCGCGGCGGTTGAGGCCCGTGCCGATGCTCAAAAGGAAAACGCCGAACTTCAGCGCGAAATCGACAATTTGCGTGCGCAGTTGGGGCGCAAAGATGATGAAGCCAAGCTTGCCGAGGCGGCGGCACGCAATGCTGCTCAAAACGACCTGTCCGCGCGCGACGCTCAGATTGCCGAGCTGCAGGCCAGGCTTGCCGCGGCGGACAAGGCGGCAGAGTCGCAGCGTGAGCTCGATGCCGCTCGCAGCGAGGCCGAGCGCGCGCTTACTGACTATCGCGCGAAGGTGCAAGAGAAGTTTTCCGCCGCAAAGGCTCAGTCCGAGCAAGAGGCCGAGGGCCTGCGTGCCCAGCTGCGCGAGCAGGAACTGATGGCAAAAATGAACCTGTCAGAGGCGGTCGCCGCGGCGGAGCGAGAGCGCGATGAGGCACGTGCCAAGCTGACGAGCGAGCTGGCGGTGCGCGATTCGCGCGAGGAGCAGGCCAAGGCGGCACACGAGCTCGAGCTTGCGCAGGCCAAGCGTGCGAGCGATGACCTGATTCGCTACAAGGATGAAGAGATCGAGCGCCTTAAGGACATGAAGGTCCGCCTGTCCACCAAGATGGTGGGCGAGTCGCTCGAGCAGCACTGCGAGACCGAGTTTAACCGTCTGCGCATGACGGCGTTTCCTAACGCGTACTTCGAGAAGGATAACGATGCGTCCGAGGGCACCAAGGGCGACTTTATCTTCCGCGAGTGCGACGCAAGCGGTAACGAGGTCATTTCGATTATGTTCGAGATGAAAAACGAGAACGATGAGACCGCAACCAAGCACAAGAACGAGGACTTCTTTAAGAAACTCGACCACGATCGCCGCCAAAAGGGCTGCGAGTACGCGGTGCTCTGCACGTTGCTCGAACCCGAGAGCGAGCTTTACAACGCCGGCATCGTGGACGTGAGCTATCGCTACGAGAAGATGTACGTGATTCGCCCACAGTTCTTTATTCCCATGATCACGCTTCTTCGCAACGCCGCCATGGGTTCGCTGCGCTATAAGCAGGAACTGGCGGAGTACAAACAGCAGAATATCGACGTCACGAACTTCGAAGCCAAGATGGAAAAGTTCAAGAATGATTTCGGTCGCAACTACGAGATCGCGAGCCGCAAGTTCCAAACGGCAATCGATGAGATCGACAAGACGATTAGCCATCTGCAGAAAACCAAGGAGGCGTTGCTGTCCTCCGAGAACAACCTGCGCCTAGCCAACAAGAAAGCCGACGATCTTACCATTCGCAAGCTCACGCGGGGCAACAAGACCATGAAGGCGGCGTTTGACGAGGCGCGCGGGGCTGCGTCAGAGACAAACGATGAGCCAGCCGAGGCGGATTCGTATGAGGTCGAGGATGCCGAGTAAGGCATAGCGTATAGTGCAAAAACGGGGCCGCTGGCGATATTGCCAACGGCCCCGTTTCGTTTCGTTCCAGTATGTTCGGCTAGTCCTCGAGCAGGTCCTCGATAAAGCCGACGCGGTAGTTTTTGAAGATGACCTCGCCGCCGTCTTGCGTGGCGTCCAGATCGACATCGCCCATGATGCCAAAGTCGTGGTCGCCATCTTCGTCGGCAAAGATCTGGTGCACGTGCCATACGTGCGCGGTCTTCTCGTCGGACTCGTCGATAGAAAACATCGCGGCGCTGCGGGCGTCTCCGTCGGTGAGGATTTCCTCGTGCTGCTCATGGTAGGCATCGAGCGCCTTTTGCCAGCGAATTTCGCTCATGCCCCAGTCGTCATCGAGCTCGCCCAGGTCGCGAACGTGCTCGCGGGCGGCAAGTGTCACGCGGCGGAAGAGCGCATTGCGCACCAACAGCGTGCAGCCGCGGCGGTCCGCCACGACCTCGTCGATGCCCTGCGGCGGCGCGGCGTCGAGGGCCGCCGGGTTGCCGGCGTTCTCCCACTCGTCCACCAGGCTCGAGTCCACCGAGCGCACCACAAAGCCCAGCCACGAGATAATGTCGCGCAGGCGCTCGTCGCGCTTCTCAATGGGTACGGTGCGGTCGAGCGAACGGTAGGCCTCTGCCAGGTAGCGCAGCAGGATGCCCTCGGAGCGGGCGATGCCGAGCTTTTGAATGTAACCCTTAAAATCGCTCGCGCTTTCCAGCATATCGCGCAGGACGCTCTTGGGCGAGAGCTGGTAGTCGTTTGCCCAGGGCACTTCCTGGCAGTACTTGTCAAAGGCGGCGTCGAGCAAATCCTCGAGCGGCTTTTCGTACGTGACGTCTTGAATGCGCTCCAAGCGCTCCTCATACTCGACGCCGTCAGCCTTCATTTCGGCCATCGCGCGATCGCGTGCGGCGCGCTCCTGCGCACGCAGCACTTGCTTGGGATCTTCGAGCGTTGCCTCGACCATTGAGATCAGGTCCATGGTATAGGTCTCGCTCTCGGGATCGAGCAGCTCCAATGCGGCAAGCAAGAACGGCGAGAGCGGCTGATCGAGCGCGAAGTCCTCGGGCAGATCGACCGTCAGCGCATAGTCGATGTCTGGTGCGGCGTCAGTCGGGGCGTCGGGTGCGGGCGGCACCTCGGTGCGAACGACGACGCCGGAATCGATGAGCGTGGCGAAGATTTCGTCGGCGCGAACCTCGAGCTTGGCCTTTTCTTCGGGGGTCTGCAGGCTCGTCTCGATGAGGTCGTGTACGCGGGCGCGGGCATCGCCGCCCTGCTCGACCACGCTAATCACCATGGAGTGCGTGATGCGCAGGCGCGGCTTAAGCGTCTCGGGTTGAGTCTCAATCAGGCGCTCAAAGGTCTGCTTGTTCCAGGTGACAAAGCCCTCGGGGGCCTTCTTCTTTTTAATCTTGCGAAGCTTCTTGGGGTCGTCACCCGCCTTGGCCATGAGCTTGGCGTTCTCGATCTCGTGCTCGGGTGCCTCGGCAATCACCATGCCCTCGGTATCAAAGCCCGAGCGGCCGGCGCGACCGGCAATCTGGTGGAACTCGCGGGCGCGCAGACGACGCATCTTGTAGCCATCGAACTTGGTGAGCGCGGTGAGCACCACGGTGTGGATGGGTACGTTGATGCCGACGCCGAGCGTATCGGTGCCGCAGATGACGGGCAGCAGGCCCTGCTGCGCCAAACGCTCGACCAGCAGACGATAACGCGGCAGCATACCGGCGTGGTGCACGCCGACGCCGCAGCCAAGCAAGCGCTTGAGGATCTTGCCGAAGGCCGTCGAGAAGCTCGTGCCCTTGGCCGCCTCCTTGATGGCCTCGCGCTGCTCCTTGCTGGCAATGCCAAAGTTGGCGAGGGATTGCGCCGTCGCAAGGGCGGCATCCTGGCTAAAGTGCACGATATAGAGCGGGGCCTCGCCACGGCGCATGGCGAGCTCGACCGTGCCCTCGAGGGAGGTCGTCACATAGTCGTAGCTCAGCGGCACGGGGCGCGGGGCATCGACGACCAAGTCGCAGGTAGCGCCGGTGTGTTCCTCGAGTGAGGCGGCGATGGCAGTGACATCGCCGAGCGTGGCGCTCATGAGCATGAATTGCGTGTGGGGCAGGGTGAGCAGCGGCACCTGCCAGGCCCAACCGCGATCGGGGTCGGCAAAGTAGTGGAACTCGTCCATAGCGACGCAGCCAACATCGGCATCTTCGCCCTCGCGCAGTGCGTCGTTGGCAAGGATCTCTGCCGTGCAGCAGATGACGGGCGCCTTGGTGTTGATATGCGTGTCGCCGGTGATCATACCGACGTTATCGCGGCCGAGCACCTGTACCAGATCGAAGAACTTTTCGCTGACCAGGGCCTTGATAGGGGCCGTGTAATAGCAACGCTTGCCCTGCGCCATGCCCATAAAGAGCATGCCCAGCGCGACGAGCGATTTACCCGATCCGGTCGGTGTTCCCAAAATGACGTGATCGCCGGCAGCCAGGTCCATGAGGGCCTCTTCTTGGTGATCCCACAGTTCAATGCCGCGATCGCTCGTCCATTCAAAGAAGCGTTCGAAGGCTTGATCGGGCGTGAGCCATGGTTCGGGCTCGCTGCCGTCCTCGGGCTCCCACCAGATGGGGGAGAGCGCGCCGAGCGAGCCGAATTCGGCTTCGGTTCCCGTGCCGCCCGAGAATGAGCTGGCGGCCCCGGCGCCGGAGATGGTGCTGGCGGCGGTATCTGTCGTGGTCTGTGCCATGTGTTTGCTTTCTCTCGCGATTGTCCGCCAACTATTATGGCGTAGCGGCGGCGCGGGGCGCCAGCGCGCGAGAAAATGCAGGAAATGGGCGTTCTGCCCAGCCGTTTGGTGCAGTCGCCAGCTAAGTGAGTAGACTTTTTGCAATGTCGCGAGCACATGGCTTTTGCGCAAGGGTTCTACCTGCGGTTTTATGTTTCGCCATGCGGGTTGTGCTTGGCTATTGCAAAAAAGTCTACTCACTTAGGCTTGAGGGTCGTTTGTTGGCGCCTATTCGCGCTTGTTTGCCGACGCCGCGACCATAAGAAGCCCCTAGGACTCCTGCGGTAAGCGCTTCTTGCCCTTGCGGGCGCGGTTTCTAAAGTTCTCGACTGCCTCTTCCATGCCCAGAGGTACATAGGTGAGCTCATCGAGGTTATCGGGCAGGTAGCAGGCAAGGCTTTGCTCCTGCGCGCGGCCCGCCGCGAGCTGTTCATCGCTGGGCTGCGCTCCAGGTGTGGCGCAAATGCCATAGACGGCGGCACCCATCTCGCGCCTGCGGCAACCAAACTCGGTCTCGGGGTACTCGGGAACGACGCGGCGGACGTCGTCATTTACCCAAAGCGTGTCGTAGCCTGCCGCGGCAAACTGTCCTAGGGCGTAATCGCGCAATGGCTTGCTGTCGGTTCGCAACATGACGGTGGCGCCGGCTGAAAAGAGCGGGCGGTAGAGCATCAGATGGTCGACATGGACGAGTCGTTTTTTGGCGTACTTGGCCTTGGGCTGCGGCGTGGGAAAGTTGATGGTGATGGCATCGAGCTCGCCTGCGGCAAACAGCTGTGGCAGCGATGCAGCGCCTCGGGGCAGGACAAGTGCGTTGGGCAACTCCTGCTCGCAGATTTTCTGCGCGGCATAGGCAATGCAGATGGGCTCCTGGTCCATACCAATAAAGAGGGTGTCGGGCTCACGGCGAGCGCGCTCAACCAGATAGGTGCCTTTGCCGCAGCCCAGATCCAGATGAAGGTGTTCAAAGGGCTTGCTGCCAACTGGCGCACAGGCCTTGCGCCAATCTCCGACATAGGCCTCGGGGTTCGTCTCAATCGCATCGGCGTAGCGCTCCAGGCGCTCCTCGAGCACAAAGTTCTTAGGCGTGCGAACGTGGACGGCTCCCATGAGGCTCCTTGGTCATAAGTATGGAACGCATGGCTGCGCGTTCCGTCAATGGGTTGAAAAAGGGGTGGGCATAGTTTGCCCGAAAGACGCGGTGCGGCTCGACGGCGAGTCATCGGTGCCTACAGGCGCTTGAGAATCACATAGCGGTTGAGATCGCCGCTGCGACCGTCAGCATGGAAACGCTCAAGCTCGCGCACGGGGACCTCGCCGCTCTTGTAGAACGTACGGACGCCGCGCACCAGGTCGGTGATCTGCTGATCGTCAAAGTGATGACAATAGCGGTAGGCGTGGCGGTCGTTTTGCCAGCCAATGAGGTGGTCGCCGGCTTCAAACTGCGCGGAATCGTAACCCTCAAACGGCGGGGTGAGCTCGGCGCGGGCCTCGGCGCGAACGGCTTTGCGCGCCATGCGCTCGTCATTCATAAACTCCCAAAAGCTGATGGCGATGATGCCGCCTGGGCGCGTCTGGCGCACCAGGGCGTCGAGCACGCGTACGCGGTACTCGCACGACGGCACGTGGTGCATAAAACCAAAGCAGACCGAGATGTCGGCGAGCGGGGCGTCGAAAAGCACGTCGGGTGGCTCGGCGGCGTTGAGCTTCATGAGGGCGTCGAGCACATCGAGTTCCTGGAAGTGCAGGTTGGGAATGCGCAGGGCGTGTCCATGTGCATCGATAGCCAAATCTTGGCACGAGTCGACACCGTAGAACTCAAACGGGCAACTGGCATCTGCCGAGGGGTTTGCGCCGTCGACGCCCTTGGCGGCGAGTGCACCGCCGGCGGCAAAGTTCTCGAATCGCATATTGCCGCAGGCAAGATCGAAGACGCGGACGGGATGCTCGATCGTGGCGACGTCGAGCTGTTCGAGCGCGATGTCCATGGTGCGCACCCAGCCGGGCCACGGGGCTTGGCGCGTATCGGAAAAGGAGGCGGAGTGCTCGCGATAGAACGTGTTATTGAGCTGGATGAGCGATGAGGCGAAATCGCGGTTCACGGCGCGGGACTCCCTCCGTTGGCGGTGCGGAATAGACGGTACGACCATACTACCGTTAACGCAGCAACGGGGACAACCAAGCTACGGGTCATTGCTTTGTTTGGACACATTTCCGCAGCTCATATGTGCCCGCAACCGCCGGTTGTCAAAAATCTCACTAGAATAGGTGGCATGCTTTTGGCGGTGGCGGATACATTTTTAACTGTGCAAGGCGCCTTAAGAACAAAAACGGTCCGGCGGCACGGCTGGCATCACATAGGAGGAACCATGAATGTAGAAACTGCGCAGCGGCTCGCCGACCTTCGTCGCAGCAAGGGCTTTAGCCAAGAAGGGCTGGCACGAAAGCTGGGACTGTCGCGCCAGGCGGTCAGTAAATGGGAGCGCGCGGAGAGCTCGCCCGATACCGAGAACCTGATCTCGCTCGCCAAGCTCTATGGCGTGAGCCTGGACGAGCTCCTCAATCCGAGCGATGAGATCGAGGACGATATCGAGTTTGAGAACGAGGACCGCGCTCGTCAGCGCGAGGCCGAGGCGGCAGAGCGTGCTCGCACCCATGAGGCGGCGGCGCGCGCTACCGAGGCGG
>CABRWN010000106.1 GCA_902474645.1 uncultured Collinsella sp. | reverse complement strand
TCGAGGCCGCCAAGCAGGCCGAGGAGCAGGCAGCTGCCGCCGAGGAGGCCGCACGCGCCGCCGAGGCCGAGCGCGAGCGCATCGCCGCCGAGAAGGCACGCGAGGAGGAGCGCCGCCAGTTTGCCGCAGCCCAGGCTGCCGAGGAGGCTGCCCGCGCCGAGGCCGAGGCCAAGAAGAAGGCCGAGCAGGAGCGTCTCGCCCGCGAGAAGGAGGAGGCTGCCCGCGAGGCCCAGCGCCGCGCCGTTCCCGCTTCCGACTCCGGTTCGCGCTTCCGTTCGCTGCTCGACCAGATCGCCGCACAGGAGACCGTGCTCAAGGAGAAGAAGGACGCCGAGGACAAGGCTAAGGCCGAGCGCGCCGCAGAGCGCGGTAACCGTCGTGGCGGCAACAACGACCGCCGCGGTGGCCGTCGTAACGATCGCAACGCTTCCGACAACAACTCCGAGCGCAACGTCTCCGAGAGCCGTCCGCACAGCCATCGCACCAACGCCAGCAACAACGTCGCTGCCGGCATGGACTTCCCCAACCCCGATAAGCAGGGCAAGGGCAAGAAGCGCAAGGGCGGTCACAACAACGAAGAGGACCACTACAGCCGCATGGCTCGCGAGGCCGAGGAGTACAGCCGCGAGAAGGTGCTCGAGGAGGCTCGTGCCGCCGTCGAGGAGGCCTCTCGCGAGTCCACCGGTCGCCGCAAGAAGCGCAAGGAGAAGCGCGAGCGCGAGGCTGCCAAGGCTCAGGAGGAGCGCAAGATAGAGGAGGCGCTGGCCCAGGGCGTGAACCCCGAGGACCTCGACGCCATCAAGGTCTCCCAGGGCGTTACCGTCCAGGAGCTTGCCGAGGCGCTCGACGTTCCGGCCAACGACATCATCAAGCGCCTGTTCCTGCTTGGTACGCCGCTCACCATGACGCAGTCCATGTCCGACGACCTCGTCGAGCTCGTTGCCGACGACCTGGGCCGTCAGATCAAGATCATCACCCCCGAGGAGGAGAACACCTTCTCGTTCTACGATGATCCCGCCGACCTTAAGCCGCGCGCCCCGGTCGTCACCGTCATGGGCCACGTCGACCACGGCAAGACGTCGCTGCTCGACGCCATCCGTCACACCGGCGTCGCTGCCGGCGAGGCGGGCGGCATTACGCAGGCCATCGGCGCTTCGCAGGTCATGATCAACGACCGCAAGATCACCTTTATCGATACCCCGGGTCACGCCACCTTTACGGCCATGCGTGCCCGTGGCGCCAAGGTGACCGACATCGTCATCCTGATCGTCGCCGCCGACGACGGCGTCATGCCCCAGACGGTCGAGTCCATCAACCACGCCAAGGCCGCCGGCGTTCCCATCGTCGTTGCCGTCAACAAGATCGATAAGCCCGGCGCCAACCCCGACCGTGTGCGTCAGGAGCTCACCGAGTACGGCGTCATCCCCGAGGAGTGGGGCGGACAGAACATGTTCGTCAACATCTCGGCCAAGCAGAAGATCGGTATCGACGACCTTCTGGAGACCGTGCTGCTCCAGGCAGACGTGCTCGAGCTCAAGGCCAACCCGGACACCTTTGCCTCCGGCAACGTCCTCGAGGCCAAGCTCGACAAGGGCCGCGGCTCGGTCGCTACCGTGCTCGTGACCCGCGGTACCCTGCACGTGGGCGATACGCTGGTCGCCGGCCTTACCTACGGTCGCGTCCGCGCCATGCTCGACCCCAAGGGCCGCGCCGTCACCGAGGCCGGTCCCTCCGACGCCGTCGAGATTCTTGGCCTGCAGTCCGTGCCCAACGCCGGTGACGAGTTCCGCGTGTTCGAGGACGAGCGCGAGGCTCGCGCCCTTGCCGACGAGCGTTCGCTCAAGGCCCGTATCGAGGAGCAGAGCCGCGTGAAGCACGTCACGCTCGAGAACCTCTTCGAGACCATCGCCGACGCCGAGGTCAAGGAGCTCAACCTGATCATCAAGGCCGACGTCCAGGGTTCCATCGAGGCCCTTCAGGACTCGCTCGACAAGATGGATCAGTCCGAGGTTCGCATCAACACGATCCACTCCGCCGTCGGCGCCATCAACGAGACCGACGTCGTCCTGGCCGACGCCTCCAACGCCATCATCATCGGCTTTGGCGTGCGTCCCGACGGCAAGGCCCGCTCCGCCGCCGAGCGCGAGGGCGTCGAGATCCGTTGCTACGACGTTATCTACAAGTGCCTCGAGGAGCTCGACGCCGCCCGTATCGGCATGCTCAAGCCCACCGAGGTCGAGGTCTCCACGGGTACCGCGACCGTCCTGGACACCTTCAAGGTGCCCAAAGTCGGTATCGCCGCCGGTGTCCGCGTCGAAGAGGGCGAGATCGCCGCGACCGATTCCGTGCGTCTGGTGCGCGACGGCATCGTGGTCTTTAACGGCAAGATCGCCTCGATGCGCCACTACAAGGACGAGGCCAAGAGCCTCAAGAGCGGTTCCGAGGGCGGCATTGGCCTGGAGAACTTCCAGGACATCAAGCCCGGCGACCAGATCGAGGGTTATCGTATCGACCAGGTTGCCCGTACCGAGTAGGGGGTAGCGCTATGAAGCAAACGCAGGCAACCCGCCGTCTGGGCGAGCAGCTTCGCGAGAAGCTTGGTTATATCCTGCTCTTTGAGGTTTCCGATCCGCGTCTCGACCTGGTTACTTTGACCGCGGTCGAGGTCGCGGTGGACCGTTCGTTCGCGCGCGTGTACGTGTCGTGCGATGCGAGCCGCTACGACGAGGTCATGGAGGCGCTCGCAAGCGCCAAGGGCCGTATTCGCAGCCTGTTGGCTCGCTCGCTCGATTGGCGTGTTACGCCCGAGCTCGATTTTCGCATCGATCGCTCGACCGATGAGGCCGAGCGCATCACGCGTGCGCTGGAAAACGTTCCCGCCACGCTTGCGATCGAAAAGGACGAGGACGGCTATCCGATAGCGGACGCCGCCCAGGAGGCAGCTTTAGATGACTAATTCCGCCGACCTCGCTTCGTGCGAGTCTGCAGATATTCAGCGACGCATCCTCGAGCTCATCGAGGGTGCGTCCTCCATTGCGATTTCGGGACATACTTCTCCCGATGGCGATGCCTTGGGCTCCGTATTGGGTCTGGGCCTTTCGCTTATGAAGTTTTTTCCCAACAAGGACATTGCGCTGCTGCTGGCAGACGATGACCCGGTTCCGCGCATCTACCGCTTTATGGAGGGTGCCGATCGTCTGGTGCCGGCATCTACGTACACCGGCAATCCGGACCTGTTCATCTCGGTGGATGTGCCGGTCGTCGAGCGCCTCAACAACTCGGCTGAGGTGCTTCGCCGCTCCAAGCATGTGGTGTGCTTCGATCACCATCCGGCTCGCGAGGAGTTTGCCGAGCTCAGTCTGAGGCGCGTCGAAGCTGCAGCCTGCGCTATGATCATCGACCGCTTCTTGGACAATTGTGGCATTGTCGCACGTGATGGCGTTGCGACTTGCCTGCTGTGCGGCTTGGTTACCGATACCGGCCGTTTTCAGTACCAAAACGCCGATGCCGCCGCGTTCCATGCGGCCTCGCGTCTGGTTGCCCACGGTGCCGATCCGGCGCGCGTTGCACTCGAGGTCTACCAGAGCATGCGCGTTGAGTTTTTGCACCTCAAGTCCATCGTTATGGGCCGCATCAAGACGGTGGCCCACGGGCGCGTCGCGTATAGCTACGCGTACCAGAGTGACCTTGAGGCTTGCGGTGTCACCTCGGATGAGTGCGACGGCCTGGTTGACGTGGTGCGCTCGGTGATGGGCGTCGAGGTTTGCATGTTCTTAAAGGGCATTGAGGGCGATACCAAGGTGCGTGGCAACCTGCGCTCCAAGGGCGACCTCGATGTGTCCGAGATTGCTGCCAACTTTGGCGGTGGCGGGCATCATGCCGCCGCCGGCTTTTCCAACAACGGAACAATTCGCGAGACGCTCGCCGTGGCACTTCCCATGCTGGCCGAGCTGGTGGGGGAGGATCCCGCTTCGGTGACCGTCGAGCTCTAACTTATTGGATGGTACATGGCTCGTCGTACGCCTTCTCAACTGAATATGCTGCTCGCCGTCGATAAGCCGGTGGGCTGCACGTCCCACGATGTGGTTTCGCAGTGCCGGCGCGCCCTCCATGAGCGGCGCGTCGGCCATGCCGGCACGCTCGACCCCATGGCATCGGGTGTCATGGTAGTGGGCGTGGGCCAGGCCACCCGTCTGCTGGGTATGCTCACGCTCGATACCAAAAGCTACGTCGCCGACATCTCGTTTGGCGCCGAGACCAATACCGATGATGCGGAGGGCGAGGCGGTCCGCACGGTGGCTGTTGCCAACGAGCTCCGCGATCCTGCCTATGCCCGTGAGCACTTGGCCGCCATGTTGGGTCCGCAGATGCAGGTGCCGCCGGCGTTTTCGGCTATCTCGGTCAATGGCGTTCGCGCCTACAAGTCTGCTCGCGAGGGCAATGCGGTGGACCTACCTCCGCGTCCCGTCGAGGTCTATGCCGCCGACCTGATCGCCGTGGGCGGCGAAGGTGATACGTGCGTGTGGACCGTGGCGTTCTCGGTGAGCAAGGGAACCTATATCCGAGCGCTCGCTCGCGACCTGGGCCGCGCCTGTGAGAGCGCCGCGCACATTTCTGCGCTGCGCCGCACGACCTCCGGTGTTGTTTCCATTGGCGCCTGTCATGCGGTCGAGGAGCTTTCTCCCGAGTCCGCGGCTGGCTTTGCCCTGGATCCCATTGCGGCCCTGGGCGCCACACGTGTTGACTTGCCGGGCAATCTTGCCGATGACCTGCTCTGCGGCCGACGCATTCCCGTTGAGCGTGCGCTTTCCGATTTCGATGCCTCGAAGGCGCCGTTTGCGTTAGTGCTCGATGGGGGACTCAAGGCGCTCGCCCGCATTGAGGGTGGCCGCTTTGTCATGGAGCACGTTTTTCCGCAGGCAATCGGCGGTGTTCGATGATGTTGTCCGCTCGCGAGCTCGCGCGTGTCTTTTTCGCGGGCGAGTCGGATGAGGCTCGCATCGTTACTGCCGATACGTTTGATGAGTGTGAGCACTTGGGTTCCGCATCGATCGCCATTGGCGTGTTCGACGGCGTTCACCGTGGACACCAGGAACTTATCGAAGCGCTTGTCCGTGATGCCCGTGCCCATGGCTGTAAGGCGGTTGTGGTTACCTTCGATCCCGACCCGGACGTCGTGGTGAGCCCTTCGCCCGCTCAAAAATTGATGACGACGGCCGACCGTCTGCATGCCCTGGCTCAGACCGGGGTCGATGCGGTGGTGGCCGTTCCCTTTACGCCTGAGGTTTCGGCGCTTGACCATGTTGATTTTCTCTCGCTGGTGTCGCGTCTGGTCGACATTAGATCGATTCGCGTTGGCAGCGACTTTAGGCTGGGTCGTGGCGGTGCTTCTGGTGTTGCCGAGATGCGCGCCTGGGGTGCCGAGCGCGGCGTTGACGTATACGGGCACGACTTGCTTTGCGAGGGCGGTGAGGCCATTTGCGCCACCCGCATTCGTCATGAGCTGGGACAGGGCCATGTGGAGCTTGCTGCTGAGTTACTCGGCCGTCCGTATATGGTGCGTGGCGGTGTTATTCGCGGCCGTCACGAGGGCTCTGGCATGGGCTTTCCCACGGCAAACCTACAGGTTCCCGACGGTATTCAGGTGCCTGCCGATGGCGTGTATGAGGGTCTGGTGCTGGTCGATGACACCGCGTGGCCCGCTGCCGTGAACGTCGGACTGCCGCCGACGTATGCCGACGATTCTGCTTCGGCGCATCTCGAGGCTAATTTAATTGGTTATACGGGCGACCTGTACGGCGCTTCCGTTTCGCTGGCGTTTACGCGCTGGCTGCGTCCGTCGCGCGTGTTCGATTCGCTGGATGAGTTGATTGCGACCGTCGAGGGTAATATCGAAGATATTCGTCACAACTTGGGCGAGCAGGGGGTGAGCATCCGTGATTAGCGATGAGGAAAAAGACCAGGTACGCGCTGCGTCCGACTTAGTCGCCATCGTGCAGGAAACGGTTGAGCTCAAGCCCCGCGGCCATGAATTTTGGGGTTGCTGCCCCTTCCATGGCGAAAAGACGCCGTCTTTCCACATTATCCCCGCCACGCAGGTCTGGCACTGCTTTGGCTGCGGCGAAGGCGGCGATGTCTTCACCTATATTATGAAGCGCGAGAACCTGAGCTTTCCCGAGTCAATCCGTTATTTGGCCGATCGCGCAGGTATTGAGCTGCACGACACCGGAGATCGCCGCGAGCGCGGTACCAAACGTGCCCGCATCTACGATCTGTGCGCCGAAACCGCCCAGTTCTACCACACCATGCTTATGCGCGGTAAGGACGGCCGTCCGCGCGAGTACTTTGCCAGCCGCGGCATGGGCGGCGACGTCTGCCGCCGCTACTGCCTGGGCTTTGCGCCGGGTCGCAATGCGCTGGTGTCGCACCTGTCCCAGGCGGGTTTTACCCCGCAGGAGATGATCGACGCCAACGTTGCCGTGAGCCGCGGGCGCGGGCAACTAGCCGACCGCTTCTACGACCGCGTGATGTTCCCCATCTTTGACGAGCAGGGTCACAACATTGGCTTTGCTGGAGGCATCATGGGTGACGGCCAACCCAAGTACCTTAATACCGCCGAGACGAGCGTGTTCCATAAAAAGCGAAACCTCTACGGCTTTAATTGGGCCAAGGAGTATATCGTCGCGCAGGATACCGCCATCGTGGTGGAGGGATATACCGACTGCATCGCCTGCTGGGAGGCGGGGATTAAAAACGTTGTTGCTACGCTGGGCACCGCGCTCACGGAGCATCACGTCAAGACGCTCACCCGTTTTGCCAAGCGCATTGTGTATATGTTCGATGGCGACGCCGCCGGTCAAAAGGCCGCCCGTCGCGCGATTCAGTTTATCGAGCAGGATTCGATGGACCTGCGCTGCGTGGTGCTACCCGACGGCAACGATCCCATGGAGTTCATCACGGCGCATGGTGGCGAGGCACTGCAGGCGCGCATCGACGCTGCCGAGCCGCTTATGGACTTTGTTTACCGTTCGCTGCAGGAGTCGAGCGACATCACCACGCCGGGCGGTCGCGCCAAGGCGCTGGAAGATGCGCTGACGCTTATCTATCCGCTGCGCGATAGCTATATGATCGACACGTACTTTATCCAGATTGCCGATCTGCTGGGTTTGGATCTGGAGACGGTGCGCGCGAGTTCGGGTCGCGTGTTTCGCGACGTCGCCAAGCGCGAGGATGCGGAGCGCCGCCGCGAGCAAAACTATGAACGCCAGAGGGCGCAGGCCGAGCGCTCTGGAAATGCGGGCGGTCGGGCATCGGGTTCTCGCGATGCCGGTCGCGGTGCTTGGGCATCGGGCGCCACGCCGGCAGTGGCGGCG
>CABRWN010000105.1 GCA_902474645.1 uncultured Collinsella sp. | reverse complement strand
CTGCGGGGGCAGCTAAAAAAGCCCCGTCCCAAATTAGCTGCCCTGCTTCGATGAGTAGGTCGGTGCCCTTTGTGCGGAGGTTGCTTTGATGCTTTATACTGATGCGGTTAGACATCCATCCTGCAATCGAGGAGATTTCCATGGCATCAGACGTTCGCGTCCGCTTTGCACCCTCACCGACGGGCAAGCTGCACATCGGCGGCGCCCGCACCGCTATCTATAACTGGGCTTTCGCCCGCGCAAACGGCGGCACGTTCATCCTGCGCATCGACGACACCGATCCCACCCGCTCCACCGACGAGAACACGCAGATCATCCTGCGCGCCATGCGTTGGCTGGGCCTGGACTGGGACGAGGGTCCCGAGGTGGGCGGCGACTTTGGACCCTACGCCCAGACCGAGCGCCTGGACCTGTACAAGCAGGCCGCTCAGAAGCTTTGGGACGAGGGCAAGGCCTATCCCTGCTTCTGCACCAAGGAGCAGCTCGACGCCGACCGCAAGGCCGCGCAGGAGCGCAAGGACCCCTTCCAGGGCTATCAGCGCCGTTGCCGCGATCTTGATCCCGAGGAGGCCCGCCGCCGCATCGAGGCCGGCGAGTCCTACGTCCTTCGCATCAAGGTGCCCGAGGACCGCGGCGACGTCGTCATCCACGACGCCGTCCACGGCGAGGTGACCTTCGACGCCAAGGAGCTCGACGACTTTGTCATCTTCCGCTCCGATGGCACGCCCACGTATAACTTCGCGACCGTCGTCGACGACGCCATGATGAAGATCACCCACGTCATCCGCGGCGACGACCACCTGTCCAACACCCCGCGCCAGGTCATGGTGTACGAGGCCCTCGGCGCGCCCGTGCCCACGTTCGCCCATATCTCTATGATTCTTGGCGCCGATGGCAAGAAGCTCTCCAAGCGCCACGGCGCCACCTCGGTGGAGGAGTACCGCGACGCCGGTTACCTGTCCGACGCCTTCGTCAACTACCTGGCGCTGCTCGGCTGGTCGCTCGACGGTGAGACCACGATCATCCCGCGCGAAGTCCTGGCCAGCAAGTTCTCGCTCGACCGCATCTCCAAGAACCCGGCGACCTTCGACCCCAAGAAGCTCGACTGGGTCAATGCCGAGTACATCAACGGCATGTCCGATGCTCAGTTTGCCGACGAGATCATGGTCCCCGAGCTGCACGAGGCGGGTCTCATCGAGGGTAATGTCGAGTACGGCGAGGATTGGATCGACGCGCTCGCTGCCATCGTTAAGCCGCGCACCAAGATGCCGGCCGACGCCGTGACCGTCGCCGCTCCCATCTTTGCTACGGCTGAGACGCTCGAGTATGACGAGAAGTCTGTCAACAAGGGCCTGGCCAAGGAGGGCATGGGTGCCATTCTGGATGCCGCCAAGGCCGCGCTTGAGGGTGTGGACGAGTGGACGGCTGTCAACATTGACGCCGCGCTTGAGCCGCTGCCCGAGCAGATGGACCTTAAGAAGCGCGTGGTGTTCCAGGCCGTGCGCGTCGCCGTCTGCGGCAACATGGTGAGCCCTCCGCTGGGCGAGACCATGGCGCTCGTCGGTCGCGACGACTGCCTGGCGCGCATCGACCGCGCCCGCACGATGGCGCTGTAGCAGCCGCGTAAACGCATGTATCCGAGCCCCGTTCACCCGAGCGGGGCTCTTGTTTCTGAAGACGCATGGGATGGGAGGTATAGGGGCCATGGCCGAGCAACTGTCGCTGTTTGGTTCGCCGGAACCGGAGGAGGCTCCGGCGCTGGCACCCAATGCTGCCCAGTCCAAGCCCAAGCCCGCGCCCGAACCCATCGCCGCGTATGCGAGCGTGGTTCTCGACATTCCCACCCGTGCGCTGTCCGAGCCGTTTGCCTACGGCATTCCGCAATCTCTTGCCAACGAGGCTCAGATCGGGTCTACGGTTCTGGTCCACTTTGGCAACCGTGCGGCCGCGGGCTACATCGTCGACATCGCGCCCGAGCTGGCCGACCTGCAAGGCAACGACGCTCTCGATCCCGCGCGTATCAAGCCTATCGAGGCTATCCTCAGCAAACCGCTCTTTACCGCCGAGGCTGCCCGTATCGCACGCTGGATGAGCCGCGAATATGTCGCAACGCTTTCCGAGTGCCTGCGTTTGTTCTTGCCCCCGGGTGGAAGCCCGCGCGTGGTCAAGGGCGATGACGGCGTGTGGGCCGTTGAGCGCCCCGCCGTCAAACCCATCCAAAACCGCTGGGTCATGCTCACGCCCGAGGGTTTCGATTACACGCCGCCCAAGACCGCGGTCCGTCAGCGTCAGCTCATCGAGGCGCTCCAATGCGGCCCGGTCACGACGCGCGACCTCAACCTGCTCTACAACAGCATGTCGGCGACCATCAAGGCGCTCGAAAAACGCGGCGTCGTGGTGGTGGAGGAGCGCCGCGCCTGGCGTGGCTGCAGCGAGCAGACCACGCTGTCCTCGGCAAGCGGCAAGGCACCAGTCGCACTCACGAACGGCCAGCAGCAGGCGCTTGCGCAGATTGAGCGCGCCCGTCTGGACGCTCATGGAGACGTGGTGCTGGTCGACGGCGTCACCGGCTCCGGCAAAACCGAGGTTTATCTTTCGGCGATTGAGCGCGTGCTTGCGGCCGGCCGTTCCGCCTGCGTGCTCGTGCCCGAGATTTCGCTGACGGCCCAGACCGTCGGCCGCTTCCGTTCGCGCTTTGGCGAGACGGTCGCGGTCTTCCATTCGCGTCTTTCGGCCGGTGAGCGCCTAGACCAGTGGGACATGGTTGCCAGCGGTGCCGCCCGTGTTGTCGTCGGCGCGCGTTCGGCGCTCTTTTGCCCGCTCAGCGACCTGGGCCTTATCATCATCGACGAGGAGCACGAGACCAGCTATAAGCAGGGTTCCAGCCCGCGCTACCATGCGCGCGAGGTGGCGGCCGAGATGGCGCGCCGCTATCGCTGCCCACTCGTGCTGGGCTCGGCCACGCCTTCTGCCGAGGCCCTCGACCGCTGCCGCCGTGGCACGTATAACGGCGCCACCTGGACGCGCGTCGAGATGCCCGAGCGCCCGGGACACGCTGTGCTGCCTACGGTTCGGATCGCCGACCTGCGCCGTGAGTTCTCGCACGGCAGCCGCTCCATGTTCTCAAAGCCGCTGATGGAAGGCCTGGAACGCGTGGTCGAGCGCCGCGAGAAGGCCGTGCTGTTGCATAACCGCCGTGGCTTTGCGCCATTCCTGATGTGCCGCGAGTGCGGCTGCGTCCCCACCTGCAACCACTGCTCCACCGCGCTTACGTATCACGAGCGCACGCACACGCTGCAGTGCCACACCTGCGGATCGTCCTGGCGCGTACAGCCGTATCCCGCGCCCACGAGCCGTTGCCCCAAATGTGGCAGTCGCTACCTGGCAAAAATGGGTCTGGGCACTCAGCAGATCGAGGACGCACTGCACCAGATGCTTCCCGAGGACGTCGCCATCATTCGCATGGATGCCGATTCCACGCGCGGCAAGGATGCGCACAAAAAGCTGCTCGAGCAATTCGATGCGGCCGATTGCGCCGTGTTGCTGGGCACCCAAATGATCGCAAAGGGTCTCGACTTTCCCGAGGTCACGCTCGTGGGCGTGGTCAATGCCGACTTCGCCCTCAAGCTGCCGGATTTCCGTGCAGGAGAGCGCGCCTACGACCTGCTGGAACAGGTGGCGGGCCGTGCCGGTCGCGGCGATCGCCCCGGCGAGGTGATCATCCAGACGTATCTGCCCGAGGATCCGGTCATTCGCGCCGTCGCTGAGCACGACCGTTCGATCTTTACCGGCTACGACCTGGACCAGCGCCGCGACGCGCTGTACCCGCCGTTTGTTCGCCTGGTCAACATCTTGGTGTGGTCGGCGAACCGAGACGACGCGCTGGACTACATCGCGCGCATTGCAAAGCTTCTTAAGCGCCGCTGGCATGCCGCCGCGCTCGACTTTTTGCGGGCGGGGGGTGCCGTGCCGCAGGTGCTGGGCCCGGCTTCGTGTGTAATCGAGAGAGCCAAGGACCGTTACCGCTTCCATCTGCTTGTGAAGTCGCCCGTGGGGTACCATGTCTCTGATGATATCGACGGTTGCCTCAAAGAGGTGGGCTCCGTGCGCGGCGTGAACGTGAGCGTTGACGTCGACGCCTATGATTTGATGTAACAACCCGAAAGGATGGCCATGGAAGCCAACGGAATCGTACTGTCGCCCGACCCTCGTCTGCGCCAGGAGTGCGCCGTCATCGAGGAGATCACTCCGGCGATCGAGGCGCTTGCCGAGAAGATGAAGAAGATGATGTTCGAGAACGGTGGCTGCGGCCTGGCTGCTCCGCAGATCGGCGAGCTCATCCAGCTCGTCACCATCGACTGCGACTACAGCGACAAGAACGACTACGACCCGTACGTGCTCATTAATCCCGTCATTGTTGAGCAGAGCGACCACCTCGTTCCTTTTAGCGAGGGCTGCCTGTCTATCCCCGGCATTAGCTGCGAGATCGAGCGTCCGGACCATGTTGTCGTCGAGGCGTACGACCTGGATGCTAACCTGATTCGCTACGAGGCCTCGGGCGATCTGTTCTGCGTGTGCCTGCAGCACGAGATCGATCACCTGCACGGCAACACTATGTTCGAGCGACTGAAGCCGATGCAGAGGCTCAAGGCCGTCAAGGAGTACCAGGACGCCCTGGCCCGCGGCGCTCGACCGGGCGAGACCGAATAGGTTAATTGTCCGTCCCTGGGATGGGGCCCACACATATTATCCCGTGCTCAAACATTCTCGCTGCGCTGCGAAACTGCGCGCGGGACGATATGTGTGGGCCCCATCCCAGGGACTACGTTGTCGCTCTTCGTTTCGCCCGGGTGCCGTGGGCCAGGGAGGGGCGTCTTCGCTGATAGGTGCTTTGCTGAAAGAGCTGCTTTTATTGCGGCTCTTTCTTTGGTTTTGGGTATATTTGTTCTTGTTGAATTGTTCTTGCGGATGGGCTGGGTACTTGGCTTTCCGCTGTTCTTTGTAGCCGTCTCGGCTTTGGTTTAGGGGAGACGTTCTTTATGCGTATTGTGTTTATGGGTACGCCTGATTTTGCTGTACCTTCGTTGACTTCGCTTGTTGAGGCTGGGAATGAGATTGCGCTGGTTATTACGCGTCCCGATGCTGTTCGTGGACGTGGTAAGAAGCTGGAGCCGTCTCCTGTTAAGGCTAAGGCGCTTGAGCTGGGGTTGCCGGTTATTGAGGCTAATCGTATGACGGCCGAGGTTGTTGAGGCGCTTCAGGCTGCCCGGGCCGATATTTTCTGTGTGGCTGCTTATGGCTGCATTTTGCCTGATGACGTGCTGCATATGGCGCCGCTTGGTATTGTGAATGTTCATGCGTCCTTGCTGCCTCGTTGGCGTGGGGCTGCTCCTATTCAGCGTGCCATTCTTGCTGGTGATGAGGTTGCTGGCGTTTCCATTATGCGTATTGGGCATGGCGTGGATACCGGCGCTTATTGTGCGCAGGCCTCGACCTCGGTTGCCGGTAAGCATGCCGAGGCGCTGACCATGGAGCTTGGTGAGCTTGGCGGTAAACTGCTGGCTGATACGCTTCCCTCGCTTGCCGATGGCTCGGCTGTTTGGACTGAGCAGGATGAGTTGCTCGTCACGCATGCTGCCAAGATTTCCAAGCAGGAGATGCGTCTAGATCCGCACATGGCGGCGCTCGATTGCGTGCGTCATGTGCTTGCTTCGTCCGATACCGCGCCTGCTCGTTGCGTGATTGCCGGCAAGACCGTGCGCGTACTCGATGCTGCGCCGGCTGATGTGTCGCTTGGCGAGGGTCAGGTTCTCGTTAAGGCCAAGCGTGTTTACCTGGGCCTGTCTGATGGTGCGGTTGAACTGCTCGAGGTTAAGCCCGATGGCAAGCGTGCTATGTCTGCTTCTGCTTGGGCTGCTGGCCTGCAGGGCGCCGATCTTATCTGGGGTGTTTTGTCATGAGCAAGCTGTCTCCCGCGCGCAAGCTTGCGCTCGATGTGCTGATGGAGGCCGATCGCCGCGGCATGTATGCGCGTGACGTGCTGTCCTCTCGCGCATCGGCCAAGGCTATTGACCAGCGCGATTCCACCTTTGCCGCTCGTTTGGCGCTTGGTGTGGCCGCCACGCAGGGTATTTTGGACGAGCTGCTCGATCAGTTTCTTGATAAGCCTAAAAAGGTTGCGCCGCGTGTTCGCATGGCGCTTCGTATCTCGGCCTTCGAGATGCTCTACCTGCATACCCCTGGCCGCGTTGCGGTGAGTCAGGGCGTTGAGCTGGTGCGCAGCGGAGCTAAGTCTGCCGCTGGTTTGGCCAACGCCGTGCTGCATAAGGTCGCGGACAACGTTGAGGACTTTGCCACAGCGTCCGACGTGGATGAATCCGAGCGCCGTCTTGTTCGCCTGTCGCGTCTGATGGGACTGCCGCGTTGGCTGTGCGCTCGTATTATGGCGTCGTTTGACACGCCAGAGGGTGCGCTTAACTTTGCCGGCAATCTGGCCCCCGCGCCGCTGGCCCTGCATGAGAACGCCTTTGCGACCAAGCCCGATCCGTATATCTCGCAGCTCGTCGCGCCTGTCTTCCCGGGCTGCCATGCCCCGGTTGATGCCCAGGTTACCGTTGCTTCGGGTGTGTTTGAGCTTGCTGCCGCAGTGGCATCTGATCTCAACGCGCAGCTTATCGCAACAGCTGCCACGCGTCCTGGTAGCTGCCTTGAGATTGGTGCCGGTCGTGGCACCAAGACCTATGTGATGATGTGCCAGGCCAAGCGTGTGTGCTATGAGCGTCAGCATACGGCGCTCGATTTGCATGATCGCAAGTGCGACCAGAATCTCGCTCGCCTGCATAAGGCCGGTATTCAGGGCGTTCGTACGGTTTCGGGTGATGCCTGCGAGCTTGATGAGGTGCTCACATCGTTTGATGCCATGCTTGGCAAGCCGGTTAAGTTCGACACGGTCTTTATCGATGCGCCGTGCTCGGGCACCGGCACCATGCGTCGTCATCCCGAGATCCCGTGGCGCCTGACCGAAAAGGATGTGACGGTTGAGCTGCCCAAACTGCAGTTGACGATGCTCAAAGAGGCTGCTGCGCGCGTAGCTACCGGCGGCGAGCTCATCTATGCAACGTGCTCGGTCTTCGACGAGGAGAACACGCAGGTCGTGGACGCGTTCCTTGCTTCTCCCGAGGGTGCCGGCTTTAGCGTGGCACCGCTTTCCGAGGCACAGATTCTGCAACTCCCCGAGTTCGATCAGGCCAAGAAACTCGTATCCGTACGCCAGAACGATCGAGCCCTCTTCCAAAGCGTGCCGGTAAACGCCGACTCCTACGACGGCCACTTCTGCGCCAGACTGGTCCGCAAGTAATACGGCCCCAAGGGTAGCTAATTTGGGACGGGGCTTTTTTGACTACCCCGCCT
>CABRWN010000104.1 GCA_902474645.1 uncultured Collinsella sp. | reverse complement strand
GGTGCCGCCGATGATGCCGATGGTCTCGCCGCTCTTAATGTGCAGGTCGATATCGTCGAGCGCCTGGCGCTTCGCATGCGCGGAATACTTAAAGCTCACGTGGTCAAAGTCGATGGAACCGTCGGCAACCTCGAGCACAGGCTCGGCGGGATCGGCGATCGTGGGCTCGGCGGCCAGCACCTCGGTAATGCGGTGTGCCGATTCGTCGGCCATGGTCACC
Source organism: uncultured Collinsella sp. (assembly GCA_902474645.1). Lineage (GTDB taxonomy): Bacteria > Actinomycetota > Coriobacteriia > Coriobacteriales > Coriobacteriaceae > Collinsella. Next base: position 7,366 of record CABRWN010000104.1, on the reverse strand, counting down.
ATGACAAAGATCATCGACAGCTGCATCAGGCTCATAAGGATCTGGAAGCCATAGGTAAAGATCGAGGAGAGCTGGCCCACGTCGAACAGCGTGCCCTGGCTCGTGATGATGAGCTTGGAGCCCAGGTAGATGATGACGACAAACGCGCCGTTGACGCAGATGTTCATCATGGGGTTGTTAAAGGCGAGCAGCTTCTCGGCGCGGGTGAAGTCCATCTGGACGTCGCGTGCGGCGGTCGCGAACTTCTCCTTCTCAAAGTCTTCGCGCACGTAGCTCTTAACCACGCGCATGCCGGTGACGTTTTCCTCGACGGACTCGTTAAGGGCGTCGTACTTGTGGAACACGCGCGAGAAGATGGGGCGCACCTTAAAGATGATAAAGAACAGTCCAAAGCCCAGCAGCGGAATGATGACCAGGTAGACCATGGCGACGCTGCCGCCCATGATAAACGCCATGGTAAAGGCGAAGATCAATACCAGCGGCGCGCGCACGGCGATACGGATGATCATCATAAAGGCCTGCTGAACGTTATTGATGTCGGTGGTCAGGCGCGTGACGAGCGAGGAGCTCGAGAACTCATCGATGTTGGCAAAGCTGAACGTCTGGATCTTGTAGAACAGGTCGTGACGCAGGTTCTTGGCAAAGCCACAGCTGGCATGGCTGCAGGTGACGCCCGCGGCGGCGCCAAAAGCAAGGGATGTTAGCGCGATGAGCACCAAAAAGCCTGCGGTGGGAAGCATCTCGGCTACGGTGGCACCGTCTTTGATGGCGTCGATCAGGTTGGCGGTGATAAATGGAATCAGCATCTCGCAGAGCACCTCGCCAAGCACGAGCAACGGCGTGGCAACGGTGACTTTCATATAGTCGCGGATGCTGCCCATGAGGGTTTTAATCATCCAGTTCCTCCCAGGTTACGCGGATTTTATCGAGCATTTCGGCGAGGTCCTCGCGCTCGTCATGGGTGAGCGCGCTAAAGGCCCGTTCTCTAAAGCGGATGCGGGCCGCCTGGTCGATGCGGGCGTTTTCCCGGCCGGTTTCGGTCAAGCGAATGGTGAGTTGCCGTCGATCCTTGGGGTTACGGCTGCGTTCAATGAGGCCGTTGACCTCGAGCTTGGACAGGATCTCGGAAAGCGACCCCGGCTTGAGGTCAAAGTGCATGCCGAGTTCCTGCTGCGACATCTCGCCGCCGGGCTGCTTGGCCAGCAGGCAGATAATGGGCGCCTTGCCGGACACGCCTCCGCCATGAAAATGCATGTAATGGCCGCAAAAACCCAGGCCGCTCAGGATGCGCTTGGCAAGCTTGTCTTCTGAGCTAACCGCTTCGGGTGCATCCGCCGGCTGTGACGGGTCGCCGTCGGGCTCGTGCGAACAAAGGTTAAGAGGTTCATCGCACATGAATTAGTGTTGCTCCTTTCTTTAGTTAGGTAGTGGAATTGTTTTGTGCCTAACCAATCTAGGAGCATGAGAAATGAATGTCAAGGCAGCAACCTAGGGGTTACGCGGTTTTACCAAACCGCGTAACGGCTCGACGCTGCAAACGCTCCTAAGCGGCAATCTGACGTTTAATCGTCGGGCATGGCCACAAGGCCTATGCCCCCCATTTCCGAAACCTTTTCGCAACAATGCGCTCTTCGCGACCGTAGCGCCCGCTCACAACGTTCCCTGCGCTACACTTAATCGCACTGTGGCGCTGCTGCGCCGCGCCCGACCCAAGGGAGACACTCATGAAGAACACTCAGCTGCTGCTGATCAACGATATGTGCGGCTACGGCAAGGTCGCGCTTTCCGCCATGCTGCCGGTGCTGTCGCATATGGGCTACCGCATCCACAACCTGCCGACGGCGCTGGTGTCCGATACGCTCAACTATCCCAAGTTCTACATCCATGACACCACCGAGTACGTGCGCCAGAGCCTCGCCATCTGGGAGGAGCTCGGCTTTGAGTTCGACGCCATCTCCACCGGCTTTATCGTGACCGAGGAAGAGACGCGCATCATTTCGGACTTCTGCCACCGTCGCGCGCAAAAGGGCACCAAGGTGTTCGTCGACCCCATCATGGGCGACAACGGCAAGCTCTACGCCGGCGTGCCCGAGTCCACGATCGGTCTCATGCGCAGCCTGCTCGAGTGCGCCGACTATGCGGTGCCAAACTACACCGAGGCGTGCCTACTCACCGATACGCCCATTGCCGAGCAAATCACGCCCGATGAGGGCCGCGCTCTTGTGGATGCCGTGCGTGTCCTGGGCGCCAAGTCGGTGGTCATTACGAGCGCTGTAGTCGACGGTGCGAATGTCGTCATCGGTTACGACCATGTGGCGGGGGAGTACTTCACGATTCCCTTCGACCTGATCCCGGTCTACTTCCCGGGCACGGGCGACACGTTCTCGGCGGTGCTCGTCGGCCGCGTTATGGCCGGTTGGAGCCTGCAGCGTGCGACGAGCGATGCCATGCGCGTGGTAGCGGAGCTTATCGAGCGCAATGCCGACCAGGAGGATAAGTCCGCCGGCCTGCCCATCGAGGCCTGCCTGGATGTGATCGACCATGAGTAGCGCCGGCGAGGGCGGCACCGAGGCAGCGGGCGAGAACAAGCCGCTCGGTGCCCCGCGCGGCAAGCGCCCACGTATTCGCATTAGCTGCGTGGACCAGCTGGGCACATGCCGCTGCCATCACGGGCACAAGCCGGGTGACGTCTTCGACTTCGACCGCGATCGCGGCAAGATGTGCGCCATGGCCTGCCATGTGGGCTTTCCCTATATCGATATCCTGCGCTATGGCGGAACCGTGCCTGGCAACGAGCCTGGTACGGCAAAGTTCTGCTGTCCCGAGGTCGATACGCTGAACGTCTGGCTTGCCGAGATCGTCGACGAGTAGTTGAGCGCAATGTGACAAAGGGACAGTTCCTTTGTCACATTCGCGGGTAGTGTCCCTTCTTTTTTGCTTATAATCTCAAATCTCTGCATTTCATCCGATTTTAGGTTCTTAAAATTCTGCGTTTCATCGATAATCAAGCGTATAAAACGTTGCATTTCATTTGATGACACTGAGGGGAGAGCCTATGCTGCGCAGGAAAATAGCGGCAGAGCTGGAGCGTTGGCTGAAGTCTGCCGAGCAAAAGGCCTTATTCATTACGGGTTCTCGCCAGATCGGCAAAAGCTATTCGATTCGCGCATTTGGCAAAGCCAACCATGCAACCTACATCGAGCTTAACCTCATGGAAAATCGCCAGGCAAAAGATGCTCTTCTCGAGGCGCGGGATGCCGATGATTTCATCAGCAGGGTGACGCTTCTTTCGGGGAAGTCGATTGCACCAGGCAAAACGCTCGTGTTTATCGATGAGGTCCAAGAGGCCCCCGACATCATGACGATGGCAAAGTTCCTTGTTGAGGACGGGAGGTGCCGCTGGGCGTTTTCGGGGTCAATGCTCGGGACTCAGTTCAAGGGCGTCAGGTCCTATCCCGTGGGGTATGTTCACGAGCTTAGGATGTTCCCGCTCGATTTTGAGGAGTTTTGCTGGGCAATCGGGGTGAGCGAGGGGGCTCGCCAAACGATACGTGACGCGTGTATCAGCGAGAGGCCCGTTCCTGATTACATTCATGACGCGATGATGGCAAACTTCAGGACCTATACCGTTGTCGGCGGAATGCCGGAGGTCGTGCAGCGTTTCCTTGACACGCAGGGCGACCTTGCCTCTGTTCGTCAGCTACAGTCAGAGCTCAACGAACAGTACCGGCGGGATATCTCCAAGTATGCAAGCGGGCGAGCCCTTCAGGTGCAGAGCATCTACGATCAGCTCCCTATTATGCTCGAGGGCGAAAACAAGCGCTTCGTGCTCAATTCCATTGACCCCAAGGCTCACTACGAGAAGTATCAGCGAGATTTTGTATGGCTTGTCGATGCCGGTGTTGCCCTCAAAGCCGATATCGTAACCGAGCCAAAATCGCCCCTGCTCAAGACGGCACGGCCATCGCAGTTCAAGCTATATCAATCGGATACGGGCATGTTGATGGCGCGCTACCCCGTTGGAGTCGCCCAAGCGGCGTATCTTGATAGCAAGGAGCCCAACCTGGGCGGCATTTACGAAAACGTGGTGGCCCAGCAGCTGGCTGCCCAAAATCGCCAGCTTTACTACTATCAGACAAAAAAGCGCGGTGAAGTGGACTTTGTGGTCGATGGACCGGATGGGACGGCTGTTCCGATCGAGGTTAAATCGGGCTCCTATTACCACGCGCACGCTGCTCTCGGTCATGTGCTTGATACGGCTGAATATGGCGTAAGGCTCGGGATTGTTTTCTCGAGAGGCAACGTTGAGCGCAACGGAGCGGTTCTCTATTTGCCGCTATATGCGACCTGGGCCCTTTCGGATGTTTTGGGCGACTCCTGCGCCGAGGGGATAAAGCTGGAGGTCAAGCCGGTCTAGGGCCAGTCCCGGATGTGGCAAAGGGGCAGTCCCTTTGTCACATTCATGAGCGTGGATTTTCTCCCGTTTAGAGCGCACTCGAACGCTCAAAGTGGGAGAAAATCCATGCTCGTTTTATGCCGATGGCGTGGCCCGTGTGCCCGCGCCGCCCGAGTGCCTACAGCTGCTCGAGCATGGCCGTGCAGCCGGCGAGTACATCGCGGTAGGTGGCGTCGAAATTGCCGGTGTACCAGGGGTCGGCCACGTCGCCGGGGCGATCGGTCCAATCGAGCAGACGCGAGATCTTGCCATCGGGGTCGCTGCCAAAAATGCGACGGAGACCGCGTGCGTTCTCGGCATCCATATAGACAATGTGGTCCCAGTCACCATACTCCACGCGACGCACCTGACGTGCACGATGTGCGACGACGGGAATCCCGACCTCGCGCAGCTTGGTGACCGTGCCATGATGCGGCGGGTTGCCGATCTCCTCAGTTGAGGTCGCTGCGGAATCGATGACAAACTCCGCCTCGCGCCCAGCGCGGCGCACCAGCTCGGTAAACACGGACTCAGCCATCGTCGAGCGGCAGATGTTGCCGTGGCATACGAACATGATTCTGTGCATCCTTGGACTTCCTCTCATATATCAGGATTTCCGCAGGTGATAAATGCTGTTCGTATGTCATCGCCCAGTCGCGGAATCCCGAATCGACTCGTGTATGAGCGGATATTTTCCGCCGCAAAAGTTGCAAATTCGGTTGTAAACCTCGCGGATTTACAACTTCGTACACTTTAGCTTACGCGGCACCATCCGTCATGCGGAGCATGTCGCCCCTCACGTCCTCGAATCCAAGGTGGGTGTACGTGTTGTATGTCACGCTAATGTCCGAGTGCCCCATGATGTACTTGAGCTTCGCGGGGCCCATCCCCTTGCGAGCCATCTTGGAGCAGAACGTGTGTCGGCAGACATGCGGGGTAATCTTGGGAAGCCCCTTCTTGTAAATGCTATTGTGCTTGCGGAGGGAGAGCTGGAAGTACTTCTCCCAGTGCATCGCAACCTTCGGCATGCCGTTTTTGTCCAGAAGCAGGAATCCGCTTACCCCGTCAACGACGGGCTCGACGGGTGGGTTGGCACGCTTTTGAAGGATTGCCTTGAAGTATTCTTTGACTTCCTCGGACATGGGCACGTATCGCTCGCCGCTTTTCGTTTTGGGGCGCTCGATGTAGTACCTCATATCGCTGCCCCTCTGCAGCTGCTTGTTGACGCGGATGCTTCCGTTTTCGAAGTCGAGGTCAGATTTTGTGAGACCGCAGAACTCCGAGATGCGCAGCCCCGTGTTGAAGAGGATGTAGAACGCTTCGTAGTATCGCGAGTAATGCTTATCTCCCTTGATGAAATCGAGGAACCTGCGCTCGTCCCGTGGGGACAAGGCCTCGCGCGCAATGGAGTCGTTGACGAGTACGGTGGCGAGCTCGAAGTTGAACGGGTTGCGCCTGATGAGGTCGTCTTCCTCCGCAAGTTGGAAAGCTGGGCGAAGCACTCCTCGAATGCAGTGAATCGCGCTGTAGCTTTTCCCGAGCTCGCCTTGAAGATAGATGAGCCAATTCTTCGCGTCGAGCGTCGTTATATCGCCGATTTTCCTGCTTCCGAACGCGTCCTTGGCGAGAAAGTTCGTAACCGTCTTATAGCCCGCGCGCGTAGTCGGGCGCACCGCCGTCTTGGTCGCGACGTACTTTTCAACCAATTCGAGAACGGTCATCCCGCTTGGTGCAACGCGGTCAAACAGATCGCGTTGCACCTGCTTCTCGATTTCGCGGAGGCACGGCCCCGACTTTTTGCCCTTGGGAGGGAGGTCGTGCGTGGTTAGCGTCCATGAGTACTTGTACTTCGTCTTGCCTTTCACATCTTTGAACTTGAAATAGTACTGGCCGTTCGGGCGCTGCCCCTCTCCTTGGCGAAGGATGCGCCCCTTGCTGTCTTTCCTCGTGGGCACTCTTGTCACCTCCTCTCCTTATGGATGTGCCCCGATGCTGCTTCGCTGGTGCATCGGGGCACATAATTGCTAGTGGTACGGGCTGCGCGGGATTGCTTTCGAGAACCCTAGCGACGATTCGTGTTCCAATACAGCAGATCGCTTACAAAGTAATAGCGATGAGATGAGTCATAGCAGTGACGAAGATGCGCAGGCCCGATGCCATCACCGCTGTCTACCATCAACTGCAAAAGCTTGGTTGCCCCAAGAAACTTCTTTGCCTCCTCTTCGTCAACGACCAGCATGGCATTTTCGAGCATGCTGTACACAGGGTTCTCAGACGCATCCCGAACACTTGTCTCCTTGCTCATTCGAGCCTCCTTTTCAATCGGCGTTGCTTGCAACGCAATTTCAATTCGACCCGAGAGTACCCGCACCGTTGCGCATCAGCAAATCGAGAAAACCCTGATAAATCAGTATTTTTGTTTGCATCCGTTCATAAATGAGGAGAAAAAAGTCAGTGCTATATTTCGAGATTCACGGGGTCTCCATACGCATGTCCTTCGCCCGTGCGCATCTCGCTTCGCTCGATGCTCGTGGGTTTATTTGTATGAAGTACGCGGGCGTTGGGCATGGGACTGTCGGCTATGCCGACCGCAGCGCACGCTGCGTCAGTCCCCCTTATGCCCTTTTGCCTTTTTTGCCCCCGAAGCGTATAGCGGAGGGAGCCAAGGCGATTTCTCCTGATATATGGCGTGAAACGCTGTAGAAAACAAGGCATTTTTTAGGGGTTGGATCTGTCGAAGATTGCGACAGTTGTAGAAAGCGCTTCGAAAAGCCCCATAAACGGGGCGATCTTCTCGGAGAATTATCTACAAGTTCAGGCGTAAAGTGACGACGTGTAGAAAGCGCGTCTTGAGTGCGCGCGGAGCAAAAAAAAGGGGCTCTTCGGTGGTTTCTGTGGGAGAGATTCCGGCATAGGCCCAGCTCAGCGGGC
>CABRWN010000103.1 GCA_902474645.1 uncultured Collinsella sp. | reverse complement strand
CGAGGACGATTGGGGAACTAAGCCCTCGTCCCTCCCCGGGATATGTAGCGAGTCGGAGTACCCTTGCTGTTACTCTGCTTTGCCCACAGAGTTGAGGTTGGTCATGCGGATCTTAACCAGCTCGGTGATCTCACGCATGCCCTCCTTGGCCGGCTTCTTGGGGTCGAAGCAGGCGGGGTTCTCGGCCATGTAGGCCATGAAGCCCTTGGTGTAGGCCTGACGCAGCTCGGTGGCGTAGTTAACCTTGCAGATGCCGTTCTTCACGGCCTCGGCGACCTGCTCATCGGGCACACCGGAGGTGCCGTGCAGAACCAGCGGCACGTCGACGGCGTCGCGGATGACCTTGACCACGGACTGCTCGATGTGCGGATCGCTCGTGTACACGCCGTGGCTGGTGCCAACGCCAATTGCGAGGGAGGTGCAGCCGGTACGCTCGACGAACTCCTTGGCCTCGGCAGGATCGGTGTAGGGGCTCTCGCCCTCAACCGCGGGACCGTCGTCCTCCTTGCCGCCAACCTTACCGAGCTCGGCCTCGACGGGCACGCCCATGGCGCGGCCAGCGTCGGCGACGGACTTGGTCAGGGCGATGTTGTCCTCGAAGGACTCGTGCGAGCCGTCGATCATGACAGAGGTGTAGCCCGTGCGGAAAGCCTGCATGCAGCGGTCATAGCCATCGCCGTGATCGAGGTGCAGAGCGACGGGCACGGAAGCGCGCTCGGCAGCAGCCTTGACCATGCCGTAGAAGTAGTCCAGACCAGCGGTCTTGATGGTGCCCGGGGTGGTCTGCATGATGACGGGGGACTTGGTCTCCTCGGCAGCGGCCAGAACGGCCATAACAAACTCGAGGTTCTCGACGTTGAACGCGCCGACGGCGTAGTGGCCGGCCTGAGCGTCCTTGAGCATCTTTTCGGTGGTAACAAGTGCCATGAGCGTTTGCTCCTCTCCCTCGCCCGCATCTGGACATCGGGCGTAGTTGTTCACAAGGCGTTTTACCTTGCGTTTTACTGCGTTCATTGTATGAAATTCAGCGGCTTTGCACGTGCGAGATATTGAGCCCATGCAGGTCAATACCGTCGTTTTTGAAAAGTAAACGGAAGGAATTTGAGCCGAGTGGACATGTTCGATATTGAATTTTGAGCGTTCAGCGTCTTTCTTTTATAGAAAAGATAAGTAATCGAAAGGTGTTTTCTTACTCAAAAAGAAAATGAACGAAAATAGAGTCAACACAATTCCTGCAAATTTAGCCGAGAATGGAGCAAGCATGGCCCAAGCCACCAACCGCGCTTTTGCCGACGAACGCCGTACCGCCATTATGGAAATGCTCGATCATAATGCCTCGGTGCAGGTAGCAGAAATCGCCCAGACCTTTGGCGTATCCTCCGTCACCGCCCGCGCCGACCTGGACGCGCTCGCCGAAGCAGGCAAGCTGCGCCGCACGCATGGCGGTGCCGTATCGCTCCACAAACGCCTAACCGTTTCCACGCAGGATCGCCGCATCAATGTCAACGTCGCCGCCAAGCAGGCCATCGCGCAAAGCGCCATCGAGCTCGTCAATGACGGCGACACGCTGCTCGTCGACTCGGGCACCACGGCGCTCGAGTTCGTCCGGCTCCTCGATCAGCGCGACGGTATCACCGTCATCACGGCCGACATTACCATTGCCGATTACATCGACGAGAGCATGCCCTCAGTCGATGTCGTCATGCTGGGCGGGGCGCTGCGCAAAGGCCATCGTTATTTGTACGGACCGCTCACTATACAGGCGCTCCAAATGGTCCATGCCGATCTGGCCGTCATGTGCCCCGGCGCCTTTGTCCCCAGCTGCGGCTTTACGACCGACTTTCCCCAGATGGCCGAGACCAAAACGGCTATGATCGCCGCGGCCCATCAAAGCGTCGCCCTCATGGACGCCAGCAAGGTTAACGGACGCGGCATGTACCGCTTTGCCGAGCTTGCCGATGTCGACTCCATCGTGATGGACAGCGACCCCGATAATGCCGTCGCCACCTCAATCGCCGAGGCCACCGACAGCGCACGTCCAGCCCTCATCATCGCCACCAGCTAAAATAAAAACCACCACAAAGGTCTCCTTTGTGGTGGTTGAGCATCAGAAGTGAATGTGTCGCTACTTGGACAGCTCGTCGGCGAGAACCTCGATCTGAGCGCGCGAAGCGTCGTTGAGCGAGCCCAGCACGGTCACCTTGTTCTGCGCCAGGGTGATGTCCTTCATGCCCTCGAGCTCCTTGGTCATAACCTTGGCAGCGGTGGGCGCCCAGGAGCCGGCCTCAACGAGCGCCACCGTACGGTTCTGATAGGCGTGCTCGGCAAGCGTGTGGATAAAGGTGCTCATGAACGGGAAGATCTCGCCCTGATAGGTGATGGAGGCGAGCACCAGACGGTCATAGCGGAACGCATCCTCAACGGCCTCGGCCATGTCGTCGCGAGCCAAGTCAAAGACGGAAACCTTCTGGCCGCGGGCCTCGAGCGCAGATGCAAGCTCCTCAACGGCGGCCTTCAGATGGCCGTACACGCTCGCATAGGCAATCGTGACGCCCTCGTCCTCGGGCTGATAGCTCGACCAGGTGTTGTAGGTGTCGAGGTAATAGCCCAGATTCTCGGTAAGAACAGGACCATGGAGCGGACAGATGATCTGGATATCCAGATCGGCGGCCTTCTTGAGCACGGTCTGCACGAATTTGCCGAACTTACCGACGATGCCAAAGTAGTAGCGGCGCGCTTCGCAAGCCCAGCCTTCCGGGTCCTCGATGTCGTTGGCGCCGAACTTGCCAAAGCCGTCGGCACTAAAGAGCACCTTGTCGGTAGACTCGTAGGAGAAAATCACCTCGGGCCAGTGAACGTTGGGGGCGCCGACAAACGTTAGGCTGTGACCGCCCAGATCGAGCACGTCGCCCTCTTTGACGACCATCTTGCGCTCGGGGTAGTCGGTGCCAAAGTAGTTGACCATCATGCGGAAGGCACCCATGCTGGCCACAATCTGTGCCTGGGGGTAGCGCTCCATAAAGGCGGCGATGCCAGCAGAGTGATCGGGCTCCATGTGATGGATAACCAGGTAGTCGGGCGTACGTCCATCGAGCGCGGCCTCGAGGTTGCCGAGCCACTCGTCGACAAAACCACCGTCGACCGAATCGGCGACAGCGATCTTCTCGCCCAAGATAACGTAGCTGTTGTATGCCATACCATTCTCGGACACATCGTACTGGCCCTCGAACAGGTCAATGTCGTGATCGTCGACGCCAACGTAGCGGATATCCTTGGTGATCTCCATCAGGCAAAGCCTCCTAGATAGACAAAATAACCCGTCTATCATAGCACTCGGCAGCATTCCAACTGTTATCTGCCGGCATCCTTACCGATTGTTATTGAAATACGATAAATCGCCGTTTACCTGCGCAAACTATGAGCGTGGTATCGCCGTGCTATGTCGAATAATGAGCTGGCCGGGAATACGAATGGCAACGGTTTTGCCCGCCGTACCCGCCTCGGGAACCGCATGCTCGAATACCTCGCGTCCGCGCTGATGCAAATCGAAACGAACGGTCGTGAGCTCGTTATGCGCGACAAAGTCGTCGAGCGAGTCATCGACGCCCACCACACTCACGTCCTCGGGCACGCGCAGGCCGCTATCGCGCAGCGCTGCAATTGCGCCGTTTGCCATCTGGTCGTTTGCCGCATAAATCGCCGTCATGGCGCGATCGTGCTCGGCCAGGTACCTGCCGGCCTCGTAGCCGCTGTTGGCAGACCAGTCGCCCTCGAGCGGCTCTGCCGGCTCGATGTGTTTACGCTCGAGCGCATCCTGCCAACCGGCTCGACGAAATTGCTCGTCGACCGAGAACGACGGGCCGCCAATATAGCGAATCTGCTCGTGCCCCAGCTCAAACAGGTGATCCATAAGCAAGAGCGAGCAGCCGTAATGGTCGGAATCGACCGTGGTCACGCGCGGATGCGCGTACATGGTAACGATGACCGTGCCAATGCCCGGCAGTGGATCAAACGTCTCAAAATCGGGCGCCATGCGGCTCATGCCGATGATGATACCGTCCACCGGCAATGCGGCCATACGACGCGTGGCCTCGGCAAGTGAGAATTCCTCGGTCTTGGACATCTCGACCAGCGTGATGGCGCAATTATGCTCGCGAGCAGCGCTGGCGATGCCGTCGATCATTGAGAGGTTGCCAAACTTGGTGACATCGTTGATGCATAGGCCGACCGAATGGTAACGGCCGTCGCGCAGCGAGCGACCGGCATAACTCGGACGAAAGCCGAGCTCTTGCATAGCAGCCTGCACGCGCTGGCGCGTCTGCTCGTTAACGTTGGGCAAGCCGTTGGCGACGCGCGAAACCGTCTGCTGCGAAACGCCAGCAGCGCGGGCGACGTCGGCCATGGAGACCGGACGCGTACCTGTATCGTTGGACGGGCGCCTTGCCACAGGATCACCTTCACCCTTGCGAGATTTGAATAGCGTGAATGCCGGCCCGGGCAGAAATACATCCCGCGCCGAGGCCCGCTATCGTCGGACGCATGTTAACGTACTCTACTTTTTCTAGCTGCATCTCTTCTGCTTTATAAGTCCATACGGCAGTACCGTTCACGGCTGAATTTCTACCGATTACCAGATTCTCAAATAGTGACAAGCGATGTGTTATGAGTACGTTAACATAGCTCGTAACGTGCGGTATTGTGAACACTTGGTTCATGCCGCTTCAAGTTGTTAACGTACTCATAACGACGCAAAACCCACCCGTGCGCGCCAAGGAAAGGACTCCCATGACCACCCCCGACGAAAAGACATTCGCCACGCTCACCAAGCTGTTTGAGGAGGAGTTTGGCCCCATCGGCGACCGCCAGGTGCTCTACGTGCACGCGCCCGGCCGTTCCGAGATCAGTGGCAACCACACCGACCACGAGGGTGGCCACGTCATCGCTGGCTCGCTCGATGTCGCCGTTGACGGCATCGCCGTGGCAACCGACTCCAACAAGATTCGCGTCGCCGACGAGGGCTATCCTACGTTTGAGATCACGCTCGACACGCTGGATATTCAAGAGTCCGAGAAGGGCACCTCCGCGAGCCTCGTCCGCGGCATGGCCCACGAGATTGCAGCCCTTGGCGTTGAGCCCCACGGCTTCGACTTCGCCTTCACCTGCTCCGTCCCCTCGGGCGGCGGCCTTTCCAGCTCTGCTGCCGTCGAGGCCGCATACGGTCGTGCCATGGAAACCCTCTGGGGCGCACCCGCCATCGAGCCCGTCGCGCTCGCCCAGATGAGCCAGCGCACCGAGAACAGCTATTACGGCAAGCCCTGCGGTCTGATGGACCAGGCCGCCGTGTGCCTGGGCGGCCTCGCCTACATGGACTTTGAGGACCAAGCTCAGCCTAAGACCCAGAAGCTCGAGCTCAACTTTGAGGATCACGGCTATGCGCTCGTGCTCGTTAAAGTTGGCGCCGACCACGTGGCAGCTACCGACGACTATGCCGCCGTTCCGCGCGAGATGCAGGACGTCGCTGCCGAGTTTGGCAAGGCACGCCTGTGCGAGGTCGACGTTGCCGACTTTGACGCCAAGCTCCCCGAGCTGCGCGCCAAGCTGGGCGACCGCGCCTGCCTGCGTGCCGTTCACTACTGGTACGAAAACGGCCTGGTCGACAAGCGCTGGGCCGCCCTGAACGCCGGCGACATCGACCAGTTCCTGGTCCTGACGCGCGAGTCCGGCGCCAGCTCTGCCATGTACCTGCAGAATGTCGTTGCCAAACTGGGCTCCGAGCAGCCCTCCATGTATGCGCTTGCCCTTGCCGAACATGTGCTCGACGGCCGCGGCGCCGTCCGCATCCACGGCGGTGGCTTTGGCGGCACCATCCAGGCCTTCGTCCCCAACGACAGGCTGGAGGCCTTCCGGTCTGGGCGAGGGTTCTGCCCGCCACTACGCAATCTCTGACAAGGGGGCTTACGCGGCATGGCTGTAATGACTGATGTGCGCGAGGCTGCGCAGGGCCTGATTGAGTATGCCATCCACCGATCCATGATCGGACAGGATGATCGCATCTGGGCCTACAACACCGTTCTCGAGTGCATCGGCGCCACGGGCCCCGCGCTCGACATGACCTGGGCGCTGCAGACCGAGAAACTATCGCTCTTGCACCCTGATACGCTCCCCGATTTTGACCTGGAGGGCACGCTTGCCGCGCTTTCCGAGGCCGCCGTTGCCAATGGTGCTGTCGAGGATACGACGTCGGGCCGCGACCGCATCGCCATGCGCATCATGGGCGCGCTGATGCCGAGGCCTTCGGTTGTAAACGAGGAATTCAACGGCCGCATGGGCGTCAACGAGCCCCGCGCCGCGACCGACTGGTTCTACGGCCTATGCTGCGACGCCGGCTACGTGCGCCGCGCCGCCATCGCGCGCAACATCAAATGGAGCACTTCCACCAACTGGGGTGACCTGGAGATCACCATCAACCTGTCAAAGCCCGAAAAGGACCCGCGCGATATTGCCGCGGCCGGCGCCACCAAAAACACGGGCGAGAAGTATCCCGCCTGTCAGCTGTGCATCGAGAACGAGGGCTACCCTGGACGCTCCGCCGCAGCCGACGGCGGCGCTCATCCCGCCCGTCAGAACCTACGCGTTATTCCCATCCAGCTCGACGGCGAGCGCTGGGGCTTCCAGTACAGCCCGTATGCGTATTTTAACGAGCACTGCATTGCCATGAGCTCCGAGCATCGCCCGATGCACGTGGACCGCAAGGGTCTGACCTGCCTGCTCGACTTTGTCGACCTATTCCCGCATTACTTCATCGGCTCCAACGCCGACCTGCCCATCGTGGGCGGCTCGATTCTGTCGCACGACCACTTCCAGGGCGGCGCGCACGAGTTCCCCATGATGCACGCCGCCGAGGTCTCGCAGTTTAGCGTGCCCGGTTTTGACCAGGTCAGCGGTACCGTGCTGCGGTGGCCGCTCTCGGTGCTGCGCCTGCGCTCGCATGACCGCGCTCAGCTGCTCGACGCTGCCGAGAAGATTATCCTCGCCTGGCGCGAGTGGACCGATGAGTCTGTGGGCGTCATCGCGTACACAGCCGATGGCGTGGCGCACAACACCGTGACGCCCGTCATCCGCCGCGTCGACTCTCGCGGAAATGCCGGCGGCGAAATCTACGAGGCCTACCTGGCGCTTCGCTGCAACATCACGACCGACGAGCATCCACTGGGCGTGTTCCACCCGCATGCCGAGTACCACCACATTAAGAAGGAGAACATCGGCCTGATCGAGGTCATGGGCCTGGCCATTCTGCCGCCGCGCCTGGTTCCCGAGCTTGGCGCTGTCCGTGAGCATCTGCTGGCAGCCAACGTCGATGCCAGTTACGACCTTGCTGGCGCGCTCAAGGGCGACGACCTTTGCCGCAGCCACGCCGCATGGGCCGAGGACGTCTTTGCCCGCCGCGCCAACGAGCTTACGGCCGACAACGCCATCGACATCCTGCACGAGGAGGTCGGCGTGGTGTTTGGTCACGTGCTCGACAACGCCGGCGTCTTTAAGTGGGACGAGACAGGACGCGCCGCCCAGCAGCGCTTTATCGACTCGCTGTAGAGCACAGGCCCGGACGTTCAACGGCAGCCCGCACGACATAGCC
>CABRWN010000102.1 GCA_902474645.1 uncultured Collinsella sp. | reverse complement strand
GCGAAGAGCGTTGCTGCCTAGGCTAGCCCCTTGTCACACAAACTACCGAAGCCTCTCTTTTTTCGACTTGCCTCCAAAGAGCTCCACGCTCCCCGACGATGGTTTACAGAGGCCCAGCACTATTTTAATAAGCGTGCTTTTGCCCGCACCGTTTGCACCAACAAGGGCACAAAGCTCAGACTGATGCACCTCGAAGGAAACATCATGCAACACGCGCCGTTTCCCGTAGCGCTTTGACACCTTTGATAACTTTATCGCTGATGCGTTCATTGGCCTCCCGTTCTGCTTGATAGCAAAACCGCTCATATCGTTCCTTCTTTTCTTTATCGTTTTTCCTAGTTATTATTGTTTTTCGATAACTCATATTTGTCAAGATAATTAATAAAGAAGGGACCCGTGTTAGACACGGGTCCCGTTACACTGATATTTCGTTATAGCTGCTCGCTATATGCTACTCGTCGCTCAAATCTACAGCAAAGACTGATGTCGGAAGCGACGCCTCATTGCCTCCACCATTCCGCATCTGCCTCACGACATTTTTTGCACGCTCAACAATAAGCTCCTCAAGCTCTTTCTCACTCACCCGCCGAATAATATCTCCCGGTTGACAGTCAAGTTCATCGCAAATATCGAGAAGCGTCTTAAGGCGAATAGCTTTAATTTTTCCGTTTCTTAGCTTAGAAATATTAGCCGGAGTATGCCCCGTGGCACGAATCAGATCAGCACTGGTCTTTCCGGTCTTAAGTAGCTGCGTCTCAAGCTCGATGATGAGATAGCTCATGCTTCCTCCTACACAAGCTCGTCAGACTGCTCTTGGAGCAGCGAGGCATAACTCCAGATCACCGAGATACACAGACAGACAGCCGCGCCGATAAGCGACCCCGCATCAAAGGCAACGCCTTGGCAAATCTCAATAACGAAGGAATGAGGCACGACGTAAAGCTCCAGCCCACCAATGGTAAGATTGACCGATCCGTAGGCACCAATAAGCGAAACCGCGGCGTTAACAGCAAAGGCAAGCGCAAGAACACGGATAAGCCGCACATGCGTCTTGGTAAAGGGCGAGACGCCTCGCGAGATGTTACGGCTGATCCCACACAGAACGACAAGCGAAATACCCACGACGAGTGCCAGGCACAGTCCGCTTGGGATAACGATGCACCCGCCATCGAGAAGCGTCACGACGCCGAAAGAATCGACAGAGGCAACGTTTGCAACCGCATACCAGATCACGTAAACAACCAACGCGGCAAAAGCGACGAGCATCCCTGCAAAAACGGCTGCCATGCAAAAGCCAAGCTTCCTGATATTTTCGCCCGCTTTGGCCATACGCTGAACGCTGTTAGACATACACTCACCCTCATCGACTCTATCGTTATTCGAACAGTTTATCGAACAACGATATTGATTGCATGCGGAAAGCCCCGCCAGTGCGCATAGGCCATTTACTAACCCGGAGGGGTGAGCGTGGATTTTTGGACACATATCGAACGAGAGTGGATAATCTCCCACTTTGAGTCCGCCACCGGGCCTAAAACGGGAGATTATCCACTCTCATAGTCATCAAGGCCCGCAAGCTCTTATTCAGCCGCTTCGCGCAAGGCCGACATCGTAGCCGCATATTGCTGCTGCAGCGCATGCATCCCCTCGCGAGCGCCGTCAACGGCATCGGCTCCGCGCAGCGCCTCGGTCACCACAACCGGCGGCTCGTACAGATTATCGAATCCCAAGTTCTGGCTCACGCCCTTGAGCGTGTGCGCTGCCATAAACGCACCTTCGGCGTCTCCTGCCGCCTTGGCGGCCTCCAGCTTGTCCATGCTCTCGTCATCCAAAAACTTGAGGGCAAAGCGGGCAAGCATTTCCTCGCCCATCAGCCGAGCGCACGCGTCATCATAATTAGCGCCGATCTTCTCATACGCCTCACGCATGGAAATCATGGATTAAAAACTCCTTTGGTCAAACTAAATCGTGGGAAACGCGACAACGTCGGTGGGGCGCGCCAACGTCTCGGCGATACGGTCTTGCACCTCGAGCAGACAGTCGAGCAACAGCGGGTTAAAGGTGCCGCACTTACCGTCCAGGATCATCTGAATCGCCTCCTTGTGCGGGATGGCGCCCTTGTACACGCGCACACTCGTCAGCGCATCATACACGTCGGCCACCGAAACCACCTGTGCGGCAATGGGAATTTCGTCGCCCTTAAGGCCATCGGGATAACCCTTGCCGTCCCAGCGCTCGTGGTGCCAACGCGCAATCTGGTACGCATATTCTATAAGCGCATTACCGGTGTGATGGTGGCCCAGCTCGAGCAGCATATCGGCGCCGATCGTGGTATGCGTCTTCATAATCTCGAACTCCTCGGGCGTGAGGCGTCCGGGTTTGTTGAGAATCGCATCGTCAATCGCCATCTTGCCGATATCGTGCAGCGCCGAAGCCAGGGCGATCGTGGAGCGTTCCTCGTTGTCGAGGGAGATGGTGTCGCTACGCTGGACCAGACAGTCAAGCAGCAGCTCGGTCAGCTTTTCGATATTCGTAACGTGCCTGCCGCTCTCGCCATTGCGAAGTTCCATGACACCGGCCATGATGTCGATGAGCATGCGACTGTTCTTGACGCGCTCGTTGTACTGCTGGGACAGCAGGCTCGTCAGGCGGCGCTGTTTGGCGTATAGGCGGATGGTGTTGCTTACACGGCGGCGCACGACACGGGAGTCAAACGGGCGGTTGATATAGTCCGAGGCGCCTAGCTCGTACGCGCGCAGGACCGCATCGTCGGAATCTTCGGTCGAGATCATGATGACAGGTAGATTGTCACTAACCGATCGGCGCGACAGATCGGCCAGCACCTCAAAGCCGCTTATGCCCGGCATGACAATATCCAGCAGCACGAGCGACAGCTCATCGCCATAGCGGTCGACCATGTCGAGCGCCGCACGACCGTTATCGGCCTCGAGGATGCAATACTCGTCCTTGAGCATCTCGTTGAGAATGGCTCGGTTCATCTCGGAGTCATCGACAATAAGCACCGAAGGTTTTTCGCTTTGGAAGGCCTCGATGGAATCGGCATCGGTCACGACCGTACCGGCTTTTGCCTTAGCGCGGCTCAGTAACTGGACAGCACGGCCAACGCCCTCATCGACCGTCTCGCCATGAATGCGAACGCCACCAACACATGCCGTCAAGCTCACGTACTCATGGCCCGGAATAATCGTGGAATGAACGGCTTCGGATACCTGATGCAGGCGACGGGCGAAGTCATCGGAGGGAATATTGGGCATGACGACCACAAACTTGTCGCAGCCATAGCGCACAAGCTCGTCAGTCGAACGAATTCCGCTGCGTATGGCTGTCGCCACAGCACCGAGTGCAAGGTCGCCGGCATGACGGCCACACGTATCGTTGAAGGCCCTAAAATCATCAAGGTCAATCATCGCAACGCCGGCATTCATGCGGGCGCTACGAAGCTTTTCTTCGTAATATCGGCGATTGCGCACACTCGTCAGCACGTCGGTGTAGACAAGGTCCTCTTCTGCGGCCTCCTGCTCATCGATCGGACGTACCATCAGCAAGACGTGAGGCTCGCCCTCGACCTTTAGAGGGCGCAGACGGGCGCGGTACTCAACACCATCGTTGAGCAGTTGCTCCGACACCTCATCGGAGTCTGCCAAGGCCTCAAGACTCGACTGACGCAGACAAGGGCAGCGATCGCCGGCGAGCAAGCAGTTAGGCTCGCTCTTAATCTGATCGGCCGACAGCAAACGCACCACGGGGTAGGTCTTCGCGACGCGGGCGACTTCGGCGGCAGCCTCCTCGTCGGTTAGATTGACCTCGTGATTATTGAGCATATGGGGCCCTTTCGATAGTTTCGCATGGTAGCGGTGGGTTCCAAATGTCACAAGGGTAGCACCTTGCCGATGCAGGTAGGCACGTGAATGCTGTTACATTTTTATGAGTTGGCAGACGGCGCGATTGAGGCCGCAGGCGTGAGGTTTTGAGCACATTTGTTAACACGGCCGAAACGTCTGCGGGTGAAGCCCGCTTTGGCTATTGCGGCTGCTAGAGCCCACGGACAGCCCGGGCAGCCGCTGCCGGTCGATCGCGTAGGCCGTTGTGCGCGCCGGGAACCATTACGAGTGGACAGTCCAAAAGCTCAGCCGCCACCCTCGTGCCCGCCTCGCGAGGCGTACCAATCGAGAGCTCGCCCAAAAACACGGCCGACACTGCCTTTGACGCGCGGGCGCGCTCCCAGTCGGGAGCATATGTCATATTTGTTCCGTATTCATTGGCCATAAAGCAACGACCATTGCGCAGGGCATGTTTGACTTCCGCTTCGGTCGTCCCAGGAGCCTCGGGGTCCAAGTCGCCGAGAGCTCCCAAGAAAAGCCGGAGCGCCCTTGAAACCTTTCCAGCCGCAATCATATCGAGCAAAACCGGAGCTGCGCCCATACCGACGCCTTCGGCCGACACAGCCGGCTCATGCAGAATCGCACGGGCGACGAGATGGGGTTCGGTGCGAAGAAGCTCCAGCGCCACCAACGTACCGGCGCTATGCGCAAGCACATTTGCCGGAGCGCCAACGTGTTCGATCACGGCTTGCAGGTCGGCGGCCTGAGCGGCAAGATCATAGCTGTCGTCTGCTGCATCGCTGCTGTCACCGCAGCCGCGGCGGTCGTAGGCAATTACGCGGTAGTTGCGGCTGAGCTCACAAGCGATACCGTCAAAAAATGTGCCGTCGACACAAGCGCCGTGCACGCACACCAAGGCAGGAGCATCAGGCGACACATCCGGGCCGGCATATTCGCGACAGGCAATCGTGGTGCCCGCATTCTCGACCGTAAAATCCATGTTGTGCCCCCATCATCAATGCTCATCCAGTTGCACGTCGGTGCGGTTGGATGGACCCGCATTGCCTTACGCCTTGTTAACAGATTAACTGTACCCGACCCGAGGCTTTTCATGGCACGGCATAATGAGCGACGTGAAAAAACGAAACTTGTAAAGCAAGAGCCCGCACCCTGCTTTGGAGCCGATGCTATGCTTAGGCACAATTGTCTTGAGGAGCATATGCCTATGTCTACGTTTTTGAATGCCAGCCCCATCTTTGGGCCCGTTCGCAGCCGTCGCCTTGGTCTCTCGCTCGGCGTCAACATGATGCCGGCCAGCGGCAAAATCTGCACGTTCGACTGCATTTACTGCGAAAACGGCCTCAACGCCGAACGCCCCTGCCATGAGCCGTACAACACGGCTGCCGTGGTACTCGACGCGCTCGAGGCAAAGCTGCGCGAGATGGCAGCCGAGGGCGAGCTCCCCGATGTGATCACCTTCGCAGGCAACGGCGAGCCCACCGCCGCACCGGAGTTTCCGCAGGCCATCGCCGGCGCCGTCGCGCTGCGCGACGAGCTTGCCCCAAACTCCAAGATCGCCGTGCTCTCCAACGGCACGCGCGCCGACCGTCCCGAGGTGCACGATGCGCTCATGATGGTCGACGACAACATTCTTAAGCTCGATACCGTCGACCCGGCGTTTATCCAGCTGCTCGACCAGCCTGTTGGCCCCTACGACGTCGAGCACCAGATTGAGACGTTCGCAAGCTTTGACGGTCACGTTATTATCCAGACGATCATTTTGACCGGTGAGTATCAGGGCAAGCCCATCGACAACACCGGCGAGGAGTACGTTGCCCCCTGGCTCGCGGCGCTTGAGCGCATTCGCCCACAAGAAGCAACCATCTACACGGTAGCGCGCGAGACACCGGTCGCCGGCCTTGCCAAAGCGGCGCCCGAGGTGCTCGACACGATTGCCGCACGCGTACGCGCCCTCGGCATTCCCTGCCAGGTGAGCTACTAGCAAAACCACGCAGCAGCCAGTGCCCACCATCCCGCTCCATCAGCTACGGTGATATAGTTCCTGTTTATGCTGTTAAATCGCTTAAATCGGAACTATATCACCGCAACTTTTATGGACGCGCGGGTGGGCTATACTAGCTGCGGATGAAAGGAAGTTAGCCATGTATGACAAAGGACCCGTACCCGGCCGCAACGACGCCTGCTGGTGCGGCAGCGGCAAAAAATATAAGAAATGTCACAGCGCCTTCGACGAGCGCCTCGAGCGCCTGTGGGAGGAGGGCTGGGAGGTTCTGCCCCGTACGCTCTACAAGACGCCCGCCGACATCGAGGGCATCAAGCGCTCCGCCGCCATCAATGTGGGCGTGCTCGACTACGTAGGCGAGCACATCGCCGCGGGCATGACCACCAACCAGATCGACCAGATGATCTACGACTACACCGTCGAGCACGGTGGCACGCCGGCCGACCTCAACTACGAGGGCTACCCCAAAAGCGTGTGCACCTCGATCAACGACGTCGTCTGCCACGGTATCCCCTGCGATACGGACGTGCTGCACGAGGGCGACATTATCAACGTGGACTGCTCCACGATCCTAGACGGCTACTTTAGCGACTCGAGCCGCATGTTCTGCATCGGCGAGGTCTCGGCCGAGCGCCAGCGCCTGGTCGACGTCACCCGCGCCAGCGTGGAAGCGGGCCTGGCTGCCGTCAAGCCGTGGCTACCGCTGTCCGTGATGGCCGAGGCCGTGCAAAAGACGGTCGAGGACGCCGGCTTTAGCGTGGTGCGCGAGTACGGCGGACACGGCATCGGTAAGGAGTTCCACGAGGACCCGTTTGTGGGCTTTACCACCGAGGCGCCTGATGTGGACACCATCATGGCCCCGGGCATGGTCTTTACCATCGAGCCCATGGTCAATGCCGGAGCGCCCGACATCAAGATCAGCAAGGGCGATGGCTGGTGCGTGCGCACCAAGGACGGCAGCGACTCGGCCCAATGCGAGGTACAGCTCGTGGTGACCGAGGACGGCTACGAGCTGCTGAGCTGGTAGCCGTGGAAGCGCCGGATGCTGACGGGCACGCTCGTCTTGCATCCGGCGTTTTTTAGCGTTTTGCCTGATAAAACCTGCCAAAATAAACCTGTCCCTTTTTGGCAGATCGAGCGGAGAGGACTGCTTGTGAACATCCTGGTTTTGCTGCCCGTCAACGACCGCCATCGCACAATTCTTGAGTCGAGTGCTCCGGGCGAGGACTTTATCTACACGAGCTCCGACGCCGCTACACGCGAGCAGGTCGCCGATGCCGACGTGATCCTGGGCAACATCGACCCTGACATGCTCACGGCATGCGAGCATCTCCAGCTGTTGCAATTGCAGACCGCCGGCTATGACGACTACCTTGCCGCCGGCACCGTGCCGGCCGACGCCAAACTGTCTTGCTCGGTGGGCGCCTATGGCCAGGCAGTAAGCGAGCACATGTTTGCCATGGTCCTTTCCATGATGAAGCGCCTGCCCGGCTATCACGACTTGCAGCGCGAGCATCGCTGGGAGGACTTAGGTCCGGTCACCTCGCTCAAAAACGCCAATGTGCTGGTGCTGGGCGCGGGCGATATCGGCGGCCACTTTGCCACGCTCTGCCGCAGCATGGGCGCGCACGTCCGCGGCATTAAGCGCCATCCACTCGTCTACCCCATTGTGTTTGAGGACATGGACGGCATGGATGCCCTGTCCGAGCGCCTGGCCGAGGCCGACGTCGTCGCATCCTTTATGCCCAGCACGCCCGAGACCCGCGGTCTGGCGAATGCCGAATTTTTTGCCGCGATGAAGCCGGGCGCGTTCTTTGCCAACGGCGGCCGTGGT
>CABRWN010000101.1 GCA_902474645.1 uncultured Collinsella sp. | reverse complement strand
GCCGCGGGGAGCATCTGCGAGAACAACATCGGAGCCGGGGACTCCTTGGCGTTCGCGGCCTCCTGGGAACGAGGGCTGCTCGCGAACGAAACGCCGTAGGCCTTCACGAAGCACGTGACTGCCAAGGCACCGGTGATGGCGAGCGCGGCCGCGGAGGCGACGGCGAACACCATGACGACCGGGTCGGAGAGCGTCGAGATGTTGAACAGGGACTGGTAGGTGAACCACTCGGAAACGAAGCCGTTGAGCGGCGGGATGGCCGAGATGGCAAGGGCACCGATGAGGAAGCAGACGGCCGTGACCGGCATGCGACGGAACAGACCGCCCATCTTCTCCATGTTGCGCGTACCCGTGGCATAGAGCAGGGAGCCCGCGCCGAGGAACAGCTCGCCCTTGAACATGGCGTGGTTGAGCGTGTGGTAGAGGGCGGCCATGAGCGCGATCGTCGCGATGACGTCGTTGCCCAGGGCGTGCGCCGTCATGGACGCGCCGACACCGAGCAAGATGATGCCAATGTTCTCGACGGAGTGGTAGGCCAGCAGGCGCTTGATGTCGTGCTCGTGGAGGGCGTAGACGACGCCCAGGACCGACGAGATGGATCCGAAGACCAGGACCATGAGGCCCCACCAGAGCTGGACGCCCGAACCCGCGAGCAGGTCGAGACCGACCTTGAGGATTCCCAGGATGCCGATCTTGATCATGCCGCCGGACATGAGGGCGGACACGTTGGACGGCGCCTCGGGGTGCGCCTGGGGCAGCCAGGAGTGCAGCGGGATGATACCGGCCTTCGCGCCAAATCCGAAGAACGCGAGGACGAAGCACGCGGAGGAGATGGCGGGTCCAAAGTCATGCGTACGGAAATCACTGAAGCTGAAGGAACCGCCCACGCCGTTGGTCATGAGCAGGAAGCTCGCCATGATAAGGACAAAGCCCACGTGCGCGATGACGAAGTAGAGCCAACCGCCCTTAATGGAGTTCTTGTTCTCCTCGATGACGACAAGGAAGTAGCTCGTAAGCGACATGAGCTCGAAGGCGACCAGGAACCAGAACACGTTGTCGGCGGTGATGACGAGCATCATCGAGGCGACGAAGGTGTTCATGAAGAAACCGGCGCGCCC
Source organism: uncultured Collinsella sp. (assembly GCA_902474645.1). GTDB lineage: Bacteria > Actinomycetota > Coriobacteriia > Coriobacteriales > Coriobacteriaceae > Collinsella. Next base: position 6,819 of record CABRWN010000101.1, on the reverse strand, counting down.
GACCTTGCCCGGGTACTCGTCGAAGTAGGACAGACCGTAGATGAAGCCCGCAAAGGCGAGGATTGAGATGAGGACCACGATCAGGCCCGCAAGGCCGTTGAGCAAGAGCTCGAGACGGGCGAACGGGAAAAAGAAGACCGTGTTGAGGGACGAAACGTCGCCAAGCACGGCCTCGAGGCCCGCGATGAACGACAGCACGGCCGCGACGGCGCCGATCAGGCAGCCGGCGGTCTTGGCGGCGTTATCGGCCTTAATCAGCAGAACCGAGGCGAGCGCACCGATGCACGAGACGGCAAGCGATGCGATAAACAGCGTCATGCTATCCATTGTTTACGCTCCCTTCTGCTTTCTCGGACAGACCCTGGGCCACAGCCGCCACGTCGACGGCAGGGCCGTTCTGAATCGAACGCAGGCGCTTGGCCTCGTCGAGTTCGCGATCTGCCGCGCCGCCCATGACGGTGAGCGCCTTGGTGGGGCAAGCCGCCACGCAGTGCGGACCCTCGGGGTCGAAGGCGCACAGGTCGCACTTGACGGCACAGGTGTACTGGCCGGGCGCCCACGTAAGCAGGCTGCTCAGGGACTTAGGGTACGAAGGCGTCGGGTCGCACATGCCTGCGACACCGGCGATAGACGTGCCATCGGGATGGATGGCTCCGAAGGGGCACGCGATGGCGCACAGCCTGCACCCGATGCACTCCTGCTCCTTAACGTGGATGCGGTCGCCATCGTGCTCGATGGCATTCACCGGGCAAACCTCGGCGCAGGGGGCACCCTCGCAATGGTGGCAGGCAAGGGCGGCCGAAATGCCGCCGGTCTTCACGAGCGCCAGGCGCGGCGTATCCTGAAGACCCTGCATCCGGTGGGCGTCGGCACAGGCGGACTGGCATGTTCCGCAGCCGATGCACCTCTCCGGGTTGATGTCGATGAAGCGGTTCATCCCCACTTCCTTTCAAAATAACGGGCCGGGCTCCCGAACGTACGGGACGCCCGGCCCAAAAAGCCAACGAGAACGGGACTACACGATTTGGTTCACGTGCGTCTCATCGTCGAACTTGGCGGCGCCGGGCTCAACGTCCTGGGGAGCGGCGGCGTCCACCAGAGCCTGCTTGAGCTCGGTGTACTGACGCTCCACCTCGCCCTCAGCCCAGACCTGGTCGGCGATAGCGTCGACCTGGCAGGCGGAGAACTTGTCCTCGGGCGTATGCGAGACCGGGTCGACCTTGTGCATGGTCAGCTCGTTGCACTTGCCGATCCACCACTGGTAGGTCATGTAGACCGTGCCCTTGTTGATGCGATCGCTCACGTCGGCGCGGCTATATACCTGGCCACGGCGGCTGTGGACCGAGACGATGTCGCCATTCTTGATGCCGCGTGCCTGGGCGTCCGCGGGATTCATGCGGACAAAGCCGGGCTCGTCGGCAAGCAGCGCCAGCGTCTTGCAGTTGCCGGTCATCGAGCGGCAGCTGTAGTGGCCGACCTCGCGGACGGTGCACAGGATGAGCGGGTACTCATCGTCGGGAAGCTCGGAGGGCGCCTCCCAGTCGTGCGCCATCAGGTTGGCGCGGCCGTCCTTCGTGGTGAACTTGCCACCAGCAAACATGTCAGGCGTGCCGTGGTCGTTCACATCGGTGCTCTTGACGGGCCACTGGGCGTAACCGCCCTCGGGAGCCATCTTCTCGTAGGTCGCGCCCACAAAGTTGGGGCACAGGCTAATGCACTCGTTCCAGATCTGCTCGGTGTTGTCGTAGTGCATGGGATAGCCCATGCGCGTAGACAGGTCCGCGAAGATCTCCCAGTCGTGACGGCACTCGCCCTTGGGCGGAACAGCCGCGTCAAAGTGCTGGAAGCTACGGTCGGATGCGGTAAAGACACCCTCGTGCTCGCCCCAAGAGGTAGCGGGCAGGATGACGTCGGCGAGCATGGTCGTCTGCGTCATAAAGATGTCCTGGCAAATGAACAGATCCAGCTCGGAGAGCGTCTTGCGCATGCCGGCCGAATCGGGCTCGGTCTGCACCGGGTCCTCGCCGTAGTTGTAGAAGCAGTGCACCTTGCCCTCGTCGACCAGGTGGCCCAGGTCGGTGAGCTTGTAGCCCTCCTCGAGCGGGAGCTTTTCCTCGGGCACGCCCCAAGCCTTGGCAAACTTGGCACGCACTGCCGGGTCGGTGACTTTCTGGTAACCAGGGTACAGGTTGGGCAGCATGCCCATATCGCAGGAGCCCTGGACGTTGTTCTGACCACGCACGGGCGCGAGGCCGGAATTGGGTTTGCCGATCTGGCCGGCAACGCAGGCGATGGAGGCGATGGTGTGCACCGTCTTCAGGTTCTGCTTCTGCTGGCATACGCCCATGCCCCAGCCAATGATGGCAGAGGGCTTCGCCGTGGCGTACATCTCGGCAGCTTGGTGGATCAACGCGGGCTCGACACCCGTGATGTCCTGTACAGATTCGGGAGTGTAGTTCTTGATGGTCTCCCACCACTCGTCAAAGCCGTTCGTGTGCTCGGCGACGAATTCCTTGTCGTAGAGGCCATCGTTGACCAAGCAGTTGGCAAAGGCGTTGAGGAACGCGACATTGCAACCGTTCTTGATCGGAAGGTAGATATCGGCGATACGCGCGGTTTCGATATGGCGCGGGTCGGCGACGATGATCTTGCAACCCTTTTCTTTGGCTCGCACGATACGCCTTGCGACGATGGGGTGCGAATCGGCAGGGTTATAGCCGAAGAGGAAAATGCAGCCCGCATCCTCCATACCGGGGATGGAGCATGACATGCAACCTGAACCAACCGTGTCCATCAGACCGAGGACAGTAGGGCCGTGTCAAGTACGGGCGCAGTTGTCCACGCTGTGGGTGCCGATGCACGCACGCGTAAACTTCTGCATGACGTAGTTCGCCTCATTGCCGCCGCCTCGCGAAGAGCCGGTGGTCATGACAGCGTTAGGACCATATTCGTCAATTATGGCCTGCATCTTAGATGCGGTGAAATCCAGTGCCTCGTCCCAGCTTACGCGCTCAAGATCCGCGCCCTTGGTGCGGCGGATCATCGGGTGCAGTACGCGAGGAGTCAAGATCTTGGTGTCGTTGATGAAGTCGTAGCCGCTCATGCCCTTAAGGCACAGCTCGCTCTGGTTGGTGATGCCGTTGAGCGGTTCGGTACCCACGACCTGGCCGTTTTGGACCAAGAGGTTAAACTGGCAACCGGCGCCGCAGTACGGGCAGATCACTTTATGCTTCTCCATGACACCCTCCTTCCTTTCTCTGCTACCGAATACTCGGTTCTTATTTGACAATCATTGGGCCTGTATGGCCGGCCGTTTACGCCTCGTTTTCGATGGTGGCGCGGGCACGCTCGGCAGTCAGTTCTGCCAGGCGCTCCTCGTCTACCAGGGTGAGGCCCTTGGTCGGGCACGCCTCGGCACACGCCGGACCGCCGGGACGGTCCACGCACAGGTCGCACTTGAGCACGAAGCTCTTGGTCTGCGAACCCACGCGCACGTCACCCATCAAGACGGGGACCTGCGTGGTCGCCACGCTCACGGCGCCAAAGGGGCATGCCATGACGCAGCTCTTGCAGCCGATGCAGTTGTCCTCGTTGACGCCGATACGATGGTTCTTTGGATCAAAGAACAAGGCGCCCGTAGGACAGGCCTTCGCGCACGGAGCGTCCTCGCAGTGGTGACATGCCACCGGCGCGGAGATCTCGTAGGTGCGCGTTACGCGCAAGCGAGGTGCGGCGATGTTGCCGGGAATATCGTGTGCCTCGATGCACGCCGCCATACAGGTTTGGCACCCAATGCAGCGCGAAGAATCGGCTACGACTCGTTTATTGCCCATGTTGTTCACTCCCTCCTGAATCCCATGCCGGAGAGACCCTGTCGACGTTGCCCCGGACCGCCCGTGGTCCGGCATCGGCGTATCGAATGCATGCGGCGAAACAGGCACTCGGTAGAATTTCTCCAACGGTATACAGGTTGAATATACGCAGTTGCAGGGGGCAAACTTGAGCATAAGCCCTGCAATACGGGTGTATTGCAGGGGTTTTGGCAGGTTGGAATTATTCTCAATAGGATATAAAGGTGAGTGTATTACATGCGTACGCCTCAGAGATTTTTACGCGCTCTCACTTTGGATGTACTACGCTTGTATTCGTGTTAATGGTTATTTACTTGAGTAAAATAAAGTAATGGTTATAAGATTCTAAGATGTCGGCTATGCCGCATTTGACCGACTATATTGCACGCTAGCTAAGGGAGGGCAGTGATGTCATCGACGCAAAAACGAGCCATCCTGCAGGTGCGCATTCGCGAAGAGGACAAACAGCATGCCGAGCGCCTCTACGACGCCATGGGCACATCGCTCGCCGAGGCCGTCCGTCTTTTTGTCGCGCAGAGCATTTTGATGCGCAAACTTCCCTTTCAGCCGGTCGCCGTGCGCTCAAAGGACGGCACCGCCGCCTATGGATCGCTCAAAGCATATGGTGACCCCAATCGCCGCGCCGAGGAGCGCAATGCCTGGATTGAGTACCTTGCCACAGAAAGCGACGATTCGATTTTGGGGCCCGAGGAAGTAGATATCCATGAGTAGCACCATCATCGACGAGACCGTCATCCTGTGCTATCTGCTCGACGACGACGAGGTCCTGTCACCGCGTGCCGCCAAGGCCATCGCCACGCGCACCGCTCGCGTCTACCCCGAAATCATTACGCGCGTCGTGGTCACGCTGCGCGACGTCTATAAGGTTCCCCGCGTTGAGATTGCTACGGCCATGAAGAGGTTGCTCGATGACGTCATGGTCGACGAGTCCACCGTTGTCGCCCTTGCCGTCAAACTCTTTGGCAAGACCCATATGGACTTTACCGACTGCCTCCTCGCAGCCCGAACCGCCATCTACAACGATGATGTCGTGAGCTTTGGCAAGCCCATCATCCAAGGCATGATCGATTACCGCCGCAAACGCCAAACCGCCGCCGAAACCCGCGACCGCGCCGCCGAAGCCCGCAGTCACAGCACCGACGCCCGCGGCCACAGCACCGACTCCACCATCGACAAGCTCCGCCACCGCCCCCGCAGCTAACCCCATCCCACCCTAAGTTGCGGTGAAATACGGACTGATTTATGCCTTTAAAGGCCTCAACAGTCCGCATTTCACCGCAACTTATTGAAGGTTGGCTGCGAACGATTTCGCTATCGGGAGTCAGCGTAGGGTTTTGTTGTCGGAATGCCGTAGCCGCGCATCATGGCACCGAACGATCCTACGTCGTAGGTGTCCGAGAGTTTGAAATGAATGACGTTGTGGCCCATGGCGCGAAGGTTCGCGTCGCGCATGAGGGCCGCTCGATACGTTTTTGCAGCCGCCCGCTCTGGATCATTTTGAGCCTCGTCTTCAAACTTGCCTAGCCCATGCAGCTCTGCCAGCGTCCATGAGCCGTCTGGCATCTGCCAGCCATAATCTGCTAGATAATAGCCAGCGTTTCCCGGTCGCGTTATCTCAACTTGAAGCTCGGGCGCGGCAACCCCAGCGAGAATCATCGCTGCTCTCGCCTCAGACTCGCCGCCATTGTCTGACCTGCCGTCCATATGCTCAAAAACGTCAAAAGCACGCGCGATGCCATGCAACCCTCGGCAATTTGCCTGCGCATATGCTCGCAGCTCTTCACGTTCGACATCGTACTCACGAGCCAAGCCATCGACATAGCCCAGCGCATAGCGAAAGGCGCTCGTTCGGGCGATATCGACCACCGTCCGATAGGGGTCTGTCAGCGTAAACGGGCCGAGCCGCCATACCTCGCCCGGGCGCCAGCGCTTGTACTCAACGAACTCATACGTATCACGCCTTGTAGACCGTCGCAGCAGCACTTGCACTTTATCCAGAAGCGTATACGCCGAGCCGATGCCGTAGAGCAGCGCTGCCGTCGATCCGCAAAACACAGCATCCGGTTCAACGACCGCAATAGCGGATGCCAACTGAAAGATCCGATCTTCAACCCCAAGATTATTCCAATAGACCGGATCCGCATACACGTGGTTGTAAAGACGAAGCATGAGCTCTTCCTGCATAAGCTCACGCGCACGGCGTTCATCCCAAGGATCAATTGTTATAAGCAGCTGTCCATCTTGATGAATTCCAACGGCCGAGAATAGCATCCTTGCATATGACTGCGGAAAATGTTTGCCTTTATCGAACATGGCCAACCCCATAACCATCACGGCGGAGAGAATACCATTACGCTATCGCATGCTTCCGTCCGCAGGCCTTGCCAAAAGCTGACCAAAAGCTTGACGCCGCAGGTCAGAGCTGCAAAAAATATTTCCACTCTCGGTAGACGGTCGCTACGACCCTCCCAACGGCATCAAAACCCAACCTTACAAATAGTTGCGGTGAAATACGGACTACATGGGCCATAAAAGCCAAAAAACAGTCCGTATTTCACCGCAACTTAGGTGGGGATGTGGGGTCCCGGCATGTATATGAAAATGGCTCTGGTCCCAAAAGGACTCAGAGCCATTCATCTATCTTATGGAGCGGGCGACGGGAATCGAACCCGCGTCATCAGCTTGGAAGGCTGGGGTTCTACCATTGAACTACGCCCGCAAGATATGGTCGGGACGACAGGATTTGAACCTGCGACATCCTGCTCCCAAAGCAGGCGCGCTACCAAACTGCGCCACGTCCCGAAGGTGTTGAGCAGCTAAGGTCTAAACCTTGCGTGTCCCAAAGCGAAGGAAATTATAGGGGAGACTCCCCGCCTGTGCAAGCGGCGATATTCTAGCTCCTCGAATGCCTTGATTATCGACTTTATCCGAACACCTCCCACATTCA
>CABRWN010000100.1 GCA_902474645.1 uncultured Collinsella sp. | reverse complement strand
GGTCATCAATCGTAATGTCGAAGCCCCAACGACGCTGCGTGCGGCACATAACGACCGCCGTGAGCAGAGCGCCGACCACGTAGGCCAGGCCGTACCAGTAGATGGTGATGGGACCCGCCGAGATCGCGACGGGGTCAAGCATGTGGTAGAGGTCGTTGAGCATATCGATCCCCTGCTCCCTACATACAAATGCGGCCGCGGGCCTTGCGCTCGCAGCCGCATATCTGGGCGTAACGTCTATGCGGAGCGTACCGTCCGCAGCCTTCGCATCTTAGAACGGCGCGTACTCGTCGTACAGGTCCTCGGCCTCGCCGGAAGCATTGACCTGCTCGACGCGGGTAACGCCGGGCACATGCTCCTTCAGGATACGCTCGATGCCCATAGACAGGGTCAGTGAGCTCATGGGGCAGCCGGCGCAGGCGCCCTGCAGCTCCAGCTTGACGACGCCCTCGTCGTCGACGCCCACATACTCCATATCGCCGCCATCGGCCTGCAGGTTGGGGCGAATCTCTTCAAGAACCTTCTTAAGCAGCTCTTCGTTAACAGCCACAGGGGCTCCTTTCTCACAAACGCGGGCACGCCCGCGGACAGAAGCTATGTTACTACAGCCATGTACCCGCTCACGAGCCGTCCATGCGCGCAGACGCGACTTTCACGAGTAGTCAATTTGGGACGGGGCTCTTTGAGCTGCGTTCGTCGTCAGATGGCAACAACGCGTATTACTGCTGAGCTTGTCCCCCGGTACCAATCTGAACATCGACGATGACCTGGCGGTAGCTGATGCCGCAGGAGTCGAGAATGCGGCGGCTGATACGGCCGTCATCGGTGTCGGCATACTTATTGTCCAGGTAGACGACCTCGCCCACGCCCACCTGCGCCAGGATCTTGGCGCAGTCGTGGCACGGGAACAGCGTAACGTAGACCGTGGAACCCTCAAGGTCTTTGAGCGAGCCACGGTAGTTGAGCACGGCGTTTGCCTCGGCATGCACCACGTAGTTGTGCTTGTCCTGCAACGGGTCATCGCTCGTTCCCCACGGGAAAAAGTCATCGTTGAGTGCCGAGGGCGTGCCGTTGTAACCCACCGAAAGGATGCGGTGGTTGGTGTTGGCGATGCACGCGCCCACCTGCGTGTTGGGGTCCTTACTGCGGCGCTGCGCGGCGATGGCCACGCTCATAAAGAACTCATCCCAGCTAATAACGTCGCGGCGCTTGCCCGACGCGGTTTGATGAAGATCGTCCGACATGGCAGACACCTCCGAAATCGCAATAGTTTGACCCATTGTAGCAGGTGGAAGGTGGAGACGTTTTTGTCCCATCGCCCCCATCGCTACGCGCGGCGGGGCTTTTGGTTGATGTGGTAGAGCTCGGCGAGACCCCGCAACGTCAGCGCATCGTCGACCGTCAGGCTATGGCCGACCAGCGCCGCAAGCGCCTCGGCATCGTCGCCGGTAATGACAATGGGCACATCGCCCTCCCCCGCGGCCTTGGTCGCACGCATCTCGGCAAGCACCATGTCGAGCATGCCGTCGATGCGAGCCACCTCGCCCAAAACCACGCCCGAGCGCATGGCCTCACGCGTGTTGCGGCCGATGACGTGTGTCGGCGCCGAGGGCTCAACCTGGGGTAGGCGCGCTGCTGCAGCCGAAAGCGAGCGGGCGCCGAGGGCCAGCCCCGGCGCGATAACGCCGCCGACAAAGGTGCCGCGCGCGTCGATGACCTCGATATTGGTCGTCGTGCCCAGGTCGATCACGATGCACGGCGAGCCGTAGACGGCGCGGGCCGCCACGGCATCGGCGATGCGGTCGGGGCCGATCTCGGCCGGGTCATCGTAGTGCACGGGCATGCCGGTCTTAAGTCCCGGCCCCACCGTGAGTACGCGCCCCGTGCAGGTACGGGAAAGTGCTGCCCTCCACGGGCGCTCGAGCGCCGGGACCACACAGCTCAGCACAGCCGCGGCGGGTACGAGCGCCCCGGGCACACCCGCATCTGCGGCGAGCGCGCCCATGACCTGTACAAGTCGCATGCGCGCTTCGTCGGCCGTAATACGGGCCGGCGTGGTGATCTCGCACGTCGTAAGCGGACATTCCTGCGCCGCGGCCGAATCCTCTGCAAACAGGCCAAAGCGAATGAACGTGTTGCCCACATCGACCGTCAAAATATATGCGCACCCATTAAGCATCGTCGGCGCTCCTTTCGTCTGCCCAGCAGTATATCGCCTACCTAAACCAGTCATCCCAAAATGACTAGCTTGCGGCTATACTGGTGCGCGGTCGTTTGCGAGCTCACGCGGCGGCCCTTGGTAACCCGACTTCCCGCGCCGTATCCGTAACGGCGCTCCCGGGGGAAGCGGATATACGCAAAGGAGTTTTATATGAGCAATCCCTCGAACCGCGCTTCGATGCGCGGGCAACTCACGCTGCGCGGCGTCGTCATCGGCGTCCTTGGCTGCGTGATCATCACGGCAAGCTCGGCCTATACCGCCCTCAAGATGGGTGCGCTCCCCTGGCCGATCATTTTCGCTGCCGTCATTTCGCTGTTCTTCCTTAAGCTCATGGGCAACGCCAACCTCAACGAGGCAAACGTCACCCACACCATCATGTCCGCAGGCGCCATGGTCGCCGGCGGTCTGGCGTTTACCATCCCGGGCGCCTGGATGCTGGGCTATGCCGACCAGATCAGCTGGCTCGACATGTTTATCGTGGCACTCGCCGGCACCATCTTGGGCCTTCTGGCGACAGCACTCATCCACCGTCACTTTATCGTGGACGCCGCGCTTGAGTTCCCCACCGGCAACGCCGCAGCTCAAACCCTGCGTGCTACCGAGGCCGGCGGCAAGACCGGCAAGCAGCTCTTTGGCTCCATGGCCATCGCCGGCATATACAGCGTGCTGCGCGACGCCCTGGGCGTGGTTCCCAGCATGCTGTGCACGCTCAATATCCCCGGCGTGACCTTTGCCATCTACAACTCGCCCATGTTGCTGTCCATCGGCTTTTTGGTGGGCTTCGCCCCCGTCGCGTTCTGGTTTGCCGGCGCGCTGCTGGGCAACTTTGGCATCATTGTCGGCGGCACCGCTGCCGGTCTGTTTGACGTTATGACCGCACAGGGCATTGTTAAGTCCCTGGGTATGGGCCTCATGATGGGCTTTGGCGTCGCCGTCGTCCTCAAGGACATCCTGCCGCAGGTCGCCGGTATCGTCCGCGGCCTCGCCGCCGACAGCTCCACCGACACCGACGAGCAGTCGCTCATCTCGGGCTCCCTTAAGCTCGACGCCGGTATCATCGGCCTGGGCGCTGCCGCCATCGCCGTGATCGTTGCCATCGTACTCGATCTTGGCCCCGTTCCAGCCGTCATCGTCACGCTGTTCACCTTTGTCACCACCATCATGAGCGCGCAGAGCTGCGGCCAGACGGGTATCGACCCCATGGAGATCTTTGGCCTCATCGTCATGCTCATCGTGGCTGCCTTCGCGCAGCTCGCGCAGGTCAAGCTGTTCTTCATCGCCGGCATCGTGGCCGTGGCGTGCGGCCTTGCGGGCGACGTCATGAACGACTTTAAGGCCGGCGCCGTGCTGGGCACCAACCCGCGTGCGCAGTGGATCGGCCAGGCCATCGGCGGCATCGTGGGCGCCCTGGTCGCTGCCGCCGTCATGGTCGCGCTCGTCACTGCCTATGGTCCGGACGCCTTTGGCCCCGACAAGAGCTTCGTTGCCGCGCAGGCAAGCGTGGTCGCCACCATGGTCTCGGGCATCCCGAGCGTGCCGTGGTTCGCAGGCGGCTTTATCGCCGGCATCGTCATGTACTGGCTCGGCATTCCGGCCATGATGATCGGCCTGGGCGTGTACCTGCCGTTCTATATGTCGCTCACGGCTTTCCTGGGCTCCTGCGTTAAGCTCGCCTACGACAAGTGGGCCGCTCACCGCGACGCCGAGGCCGGTCTTTCGGACGAGGAAAAGGCCGCCAAGGACGCCGCCTTCCAGGAGCAGGGCCTGGTTGTCGCCAGCGGCCTGCTCGGTGGCGAGTCCATCGTCGGCGTTATCCTGGCGTTCATCTCCGTGGGCTTAAGCCTGCTGGGGTAGGCCGACCAACAACGCACCAGCGCAGAGCGCGGGGTCGGAATCAAACCGGCCCCGCGCTTTTTTGTCTATTCGACTCTTATGATCCTCACGGCGTTTTTAGTCAAGCCGATTAGCCTGACTTCCAGGTCAACAAACCTTTTCTGACACCTTGCTCAGCGCGGTGTAGAGTAAAGACGACGGGCGGGATACGCAGCCCGTGCCAGAACGAGGTAAGCATGGAACTCGATAAACAACAGCTCAAGCAACTGCGCGAGCGCCATCATCGGCGCCATGGCATCCGCCCCGCCCACAGCGAGGCCATGAAGAACGCAAGCCGCTTTCTAAAGCAGGCATTCAACATTCGCGAGGGACGCGCGCCCTATCACGTGATTCGCAAGCGCTTTGTAAACGGGGCGCGCCTGACCGGCTCTCACCTGTGCATCCTCATCATCGCTATGCTCATCGCGAGCGTCGGCCTCGATATCGACTCGGATATCGCCATTGTAGGCGCCATGCTCATCTGCCCGCTCATGGGCTCGGTCCTTGCCATGGCATACGGCATCGCCACGCTCGACCGCGAGATCACCCTTGAGGCCGTCGCCGGCCTCGCGCTGCAGATGGTCTTTTGCCTGGTCACGTCCACGTTGTACTTTAAGCTCTCGCCCCTTGGCACCACCACGGCCGCCATCATCGACAATTCGACACCGACCGTGTGGGACCTTGCCGTCGCGCTCGCGGGCGGCTTTGCGGGCGGCCTGGGCAACTCGCGCGACCAGGAACCCGCCACGCTCATCGCCGGGGTGGCTGTGGCGACCGCACTCATGCCGCCCCTGTGCGCGGCGGGCTATGGCATCGCCATCGCAAGCGGGTCATTGTTTCTCTCGGCGCTTTATGAATTTGGCATCAACGTGGTCTTTATCGCGCTGGCTGCCGAAGCCGTGCTGCTTCTATTGCGCGTGCCGCTCAAGCGCGACCTCAACGGCGACGGCATTGTGACTGCCGAGGAAGATGCCGAGGTCGACGAGCTATCACGCAAGGTGCGCCGCCGCATCATTGTGGGCACGGTAGTCTTTGCCATCCCCTGCATCGTCATGACGGCGGGGTCTATTGGCTCGGCGCAGTCCGGCGTGCAGGACGGCTGCGGCGTCACCGAAACCACGCGCGAGCTTGCGGCGGTGCTACCGGGCTTTAAGGACTACACCGTCGCCGTCGAAACCTCGGCTAACGAAGGCGAGGAAGAGGGCATCGTCGAGCGCGAGATTGTCGCCCATGTGACGACAGGCGAGGCGCTTGGGGCACACGACCGTCACGTCGCTCGCAAGCTCATCGACCTCAACGTGCCTGAACTCGATCGCGTGGAATTTGACGTGAAGTGATGCCGGCGCGGGATGAGCGCTCGCACGGACGCAAGTTATGACGAGGCGCAGACGCGATACGGACACGAGCAAATAGAGGGGTTCAGTTCACACCCGCGCCCCGCTCGCCGTTTTATTGCCGTGAATCAAACGTCCGCATCGACATCGCCAGATTCCACTGTAAACGCCGGATCGGTGCTCACCAGATAAAATCGGGTCACCTTAGTATTTCTAATTAGGTAAATCTGCCCCTGATTGCGTCGGCGCGATATATACGCAACGTGAATCGTGCCGAATTCTTCGCCGTTTTCCTTCTTTAATATCAGGATGTTGGGGTCATCCGTACGCTTAAACTGCCCGTCTGTGCAGATTCCGTCTTGATCGACCAGCTGCCATCGACAGTTGTCCTCCTCAAGAAAAGCCAGGGTTTCCCGACTCGTTTTGTCATCCCGATAGTAACCATCAATGGCAAACCCTTCGGAAGCGCATTCCTGCATATAGGACGTTTCTCGGCTTATAGCAAACAGCCCTGTAGCGCCCAGGAGCACAGCCAGGCAGATCACTGCAAGGGTTATCGAAATAGCACGGCGACCCATAGTTGGCCCAACCGATAGTTGTTTAACGGAGCGCGAAACATACCCGAAACCTCCGATATCAGGGGGAACGCCGCCAGCGGACTGGCGACAACTATATGTTTCTGATATCAAAACATATGGCTGCTACTCGCGGAGGGAATATCGGCGAGCGGCGTGTTTTCATACTCCATTGGTTAAACCTAAGCGCAGCGCTACAGCTCGTACTTGTACACGCGGTAGATGTACTTCTCGGCTTCCATCTCGTAGGTGGCGATGGGCAGTCCATAGCGATCGTACTCGGTAAAGGTCTTGGCCTGGCCCGATGCCACGAGCATGCTATTCGAATCGCCGACGCGCTGCGCACTGCTTACGTAACCTGAGAACGGCACTGCGATCTGGTCTTCGAGCTCGTAGGTGCGCGCCGTCTCGTCCACTGTAAAGATGCGCCCAAACGAATGCGTGCCCTTGTTGTAGTCGGTCACCACCGCGGCGCCCAGCTGGCCCCAGTCGAACTTGGGATAGCTTTCGGCCGCACCAAAGTTGTTATCGTACAGCAGCACCTGGTAGCGACCGGTCGTTCCCGTGTCAGAACTCGGCAGATACGTCACGCTGTGCTGGCCCGCGCTGAGCGAAAAATCGCCCTGGGCCTGCAGCAACTTGCCTTCAAAGCCCGAGCCGGCCCATTGCCACTCCTTTCTATTTCTGGATCCATCTTCTCACTGTTGGCGGCCGAAAATGATCCGTTTTCCTCCGTCCCCGAGGGATCATTTTTTAGTACTTGAAGAAGCCCTCGCCCGAGCTTTCGCCCAGCTTGCCTTCGTCGAGCATTTTCTTGAGGACGGAGGCCATGGCCTTAAAGTTGTAGGGCATCATCATCTTCTTGAGCAGCGGGCTCACCAGGCCCGGGACCTTCTGATACTGCATGACGATGTTGTAGGCCGTCTGGATACCCACCGTGTCGAATACGCGGAACGGACCCTTGGGAGCGCCGGTGCCGCGCGTCCACGCGAGGTCGATGCTCTTGGGGTCACTCACGCCCGAGACATACAGGTCAAGGCCCGAAAGCAGCCACGGCACCAACATGGAGTTGAGCAGGTAACCGTTCTTTTCCTTGTTGACGGGAAGTGCCAGCATGCGGATGTCGTTGGCGAAGTCGACGAGCTCATCGAAATAGCGCTTGTCAGTTTGGCTCTGGGCCATGACCTCGGTCATGTTGTTCTTCCAGATGGAGTTGGCAAAGTGCAGCGACAGGTACTTCTCGGGGCGACCAGTGTACTTGGCAAAGGTGCTCGGCAGCAGCGTAGAGGAGTTCGTTACGACGACGGTCTTTTGCGGGAGGACCGGGGCGAGCTTCTTGTAGAAGTCGATCTTTGCCTGAGTGTCCTCAGCCATAGACTCGATGACCAGGTCGGCGTCGGCCACTGCCTTGGCAAGATCGAGCTCCAGCTTGAGCGTGGAGTAAGCACGCTCAACGGCGGCGAGTGCCGCTTCCTTGTCGAAGGGCTGGTCGCTGTCGGCGATGCCGGCACACCACTCGCCCGTACCGTCCGCCATGCCCTCGATGGCAGCGATGTACTCCTCGCGAACATGGTCGATCTTGGGCTGGGTGCGGCCGATGCTGCCCTCGCTGCGCAGCCAAATCGTTACATCAAAGCCGCAGTAGGCAGCCTGAAAGGCAATCTGGCTTCCCAACACGCCGCCGCCGGCAACACAAACGGTCTTGTAGCTCATGGGACGGTCCTCTCTTACGTAATTCCATACATGTGTATTTATTCAACCGTAAGGAGGACGCGCGCTGGGGGTGGGTTCTATAAACGGACGGTAATTTGCGGCGAACGGCAACATTTGTTCATTATCTCAGGGTTCCGAGGACGATTTTTTTGTGCCACCGAGACGTCGTTTGCGGAAGTATGCGGCAAATTCCGGAAGCCTTGAGCACACCCCGGTTTTCCGCCAATAAAACCGTAGGTACAGGGCTTGGACATATCTGGTGTGCTCGGCCTATTC
>CABRWN010000099.1 GCA_902474645.1 uncultured Collinsella sp. | reverse complement strand
ACTTAATGTGCTCTCCGTGCGAGCAGGACTGCCCGAGCAGGGAATCTTACATTCCGCGCCGCCCGGGCAGACGAACCGGGATACAGGCCCGCTACTTGATCTTGGTCGTGCCCGGCGCCAGGTTGGGGTCGGTCTCGTTGGCCTCGGTCTGGAAGTGCTCGGTGTAGACGTTCTTGCCGTCGCGGAACATCTCGTAGTACTGCATCTTGGCGTAATCCTCGCGCGCCTTGGTGGCGGCTGCTGCGGCGGCGTCGTCACCGGTGACGTTGGAGGAGAGCGCCCAACGCAGGCTGGCGTCCTCGTAGCCCACCGAGTTGATGGCGGGCAGCGACTCGCGCAGCGTTACGTGCGCCTTCTGGTAGTCGGAGAGGGGTGCGCCGATCAGCTGCATCAGCTGCGTGGACAGGTAGTTGGTGGACAGGTCGTCGACCTCGCTTGTCTGGTCGCAGCCGGCAACGTCGTAGTTGGCCCAGATGATGTAGTCGGTCTGCCACAGACGTTCCTGGTGCGTGGCGTCGTCTTCGCCGGTAAACCACTTGTCGTTGAACTTGGACGGGAAGAACGGCTGGTGGTCGCCCCAGAACACCACGACTACCTTACGATCGAGCTTGCTCAGGGCGTTGAGGAAGTAGCGAAGCGCCTGGTCGGACTGCTCGATACACGAGACGTACTCGTCGACATCGGAGAGCGTGCCGTCCTCGACGGTTTTGGCGTCCAGATCGGTCGTGTCGATATTCAGGTGCATCTGCTTATCGACCGGCAGCAGACCCGTATCGTAGCCCGAGTGGTTCTGCATGGTCACGTCGAAGATAAACTGCGGATCGGCGTTCTGGTTGAGCAGCTCAAGAATCTTGTCGTAGGTCGCCTGGTCGGTCACCATGCCGCGCAGGGTATCGGCGCCCTGGAAATCGTTGATGGACAGGAACTGGTCAAAGCCAAAGTCCTTGTAGACGTTCTCGCGGTTCCAGTTGGTCGCGTGGTTGGGGTGCATAGCCGTGGTGGAATAGCCGAGCGATTTGAACTGCTCTGCCAGATTCCCGGTCGTTTCCATATTGTAGATGGTGTAGGGGTACACGCCCGAGCCCAGGTTGGCCATGGAGTTGCCGGTCATAAACTCAAACTCGGTATTGGCGGTACCGCCGCCGTAGGCGCTCACGTAGAGCTTGCCGCGGCTGAGACAGTTGGACAGGCTCTTAAAGTACTGCGGGCCCTCGTAGCCGGCGCGCATGTTCTGGTAGATGGACAGGTCCGAGAAGGTCTCGTTCATGATGGCGATGACCGTGGGCTTCTCGCTGTCGAATTGCTCCTTTGCGGCGGTGCGCTCGTCGCCCTTGGCGGCGTCGGACTTGTCGTAGGCCTTGGCGTACTTTTTGAGCGTGGCCTTGGCATCGGCGACGGAGTAGTCGGCGGGTTTGGGCGGCTTAATGGACTGCGCCGCACTAATAAAGGCAGGCAGATAGCCCTCGCGCCAGTAGCTCTCGAGCGGGCGCCAGGTGTAGACGGTGATGCCGAGGGTGTTGTAGTAGTCGATGAGCGTGACATGCGCGGTCACGCCGCCCAGGCACAGCACCGCCACGAGTAGGTTGGTGAGCAGCATGCGCTTGGCGTTGGCGGCACCCTTCTGACGGTGCGGTGCGACCAGGCCGGCGTACTCGCACAGCAGCATGGCGATGGCGGTAAAGCCCATGGACAGCACACAGAACAGCGAGATCGAGAAGGTGTAGCCGTTGCCGGCGACCGCGGCGGCGGTGGAGATGGCCGAAAGGTCGCCCGGCTGGATGGGCATGGATTTAAACGTGATGACGAAGAACTCGGCAATACCCAGGACAAAGAGGGCAAAGGCCAGGACCGCGGGAGCTACGCCGTGGCGCTGGAATAGGAAGAACAAACCGGTCATGAGCACAGTGATGATGGCCCACTCGAGCAGGATGCACAGGGGGTAGACCCAGGTAAAGTCGTGGTTGGACGATACCTCCATGCCCAGCAGCGCAAAGACGCCGGCGAGCAGCAGGCACAAGACGGCGGCGACGAGCGGGCGGCCCACAAAGGCGCCGCGCAGGCGGGCGAGCTTGCCGGTGGGGGCGGGGGCATCGGTAGCAGCGAACGCAAAGACGCGCGGGGCGATGCGGTCGCGGGCGATGCTGGCCCAGGCGCAGACGGTGAGGATGGCGTTGGTCAGGATGAGCATCACAAAGGCGAGCGGCTCGTTTTGGGCGACGAGGCCCACGGCGCCCCAAATGGTCAAAAAGACCTGGAACAGACCAAAGGCGACGCTCCAGGCGATAGCGCCCTTGGCAACGGTGCCCGACTGTGCGCGAATGGCCTTGGCCTCGCGCAAGACAAGGTAGACGGTCGCCGCAAGACCGACGAGCGAGATGGCGGCAGCGAACATGCTGAAACTCCTCACAAATGCAGAACCTACGAAAGCGGGGATTTACCCGATTGTTACCAAGATATGCGCAGCATTTGACGGCTGTGCACAACAACCAGCCATAATAACGCGCGAGCATGGCGGTGTTGCGCAATGGAGTGCCCACCTGCGCGATAATGGACGGGAATTACACGGAAACGTAAAGGCTTCTTAAAGAAATGGCGAGGGTAGGGCGATGAGCGAGCAGGTTTGTATGACGGGCGCCGAGTACTGCGGTGGAGCTGCGGCCGTGGATGCGTGCGGCTATCCGGTCGAGACGACGGGCAATGCAGTGCTGGACACGTTGGAGCACCGTTCCTCCACGCGCGCCTTCGCGCGTGATGACGACGACCGTCCCGTGGCGGTGACCGACGAGCAGCGTGCGGCGATTTTGCATGCGGCGAGTCGCGCGCCGTCGGCGGGCGCCATGATGATGTATTCCATCGTGAGCATTCGCGAGCAGGCTACGCTGGACCGTCTGGCCGACCTGTGCGACCACCAGCCCATGATCGCCAAGGCGCCCTGGGCACTAATATTTGTGGTCGATTATGCCAAGTGGATCGATCTGTTTGAGCACGTGGGCTGCTTTGAGCCCGAGTTTGTCGAGCGCACGGGCAAGGCGCCCCGCCGCGCGCCGGGTTTGGGCGACTTTGCCATCGCGGCTCAGGATGCCGTGATCGCCGCGCAAAACGCCGTGGTTGCCGCCGAGGCCCTGGGCCTGGGGAGCTGCTATATCGGTGATATCGTCGAGAATGCCGAGGAAGTTGCCGAGCTGCTTGATCTACCGCCCTATACTATGCCGCTGTCGATGCTCATCATCGGCACGCCCCGTAAGGAGCGCCCGGCCATTGCACATCCCGTGGTGAACCTGGTGCACGAGGAGCGCTACTGCCGCGCCGATGCCGCGACCATGGATGCGCAGGTGGCCGAGATGGATGCGATGTTTCGTCCGCATGCTCGCGAGGTGGGCGAGCGCGTCGTGGATATCTACACCCGCAAGCACACGAGCCCCTTTATGGCCGAGATGAGCCGATCCATGGAGTGGTGGTTCAAAAACTGGCTCGGAAAATGACAAATATGACAAGGGGACAGTCCCTTTGTCACATTCCATATCGCTGCGGTGGCCTAAAGACTGTATAAATCTTTATCTAGCTGGGAAAACAGTACATTCAAACATGGGCTGATTACCTATAATCCCTTCGAACATTAAAGTTGGGAGGAAACCGGCTTATGGAACAAAAGGCCAAGGAGGCAGCCTCGCACGCTGCGATTCCTGTGAGCATCTCGGCGATGCTCGTCACGCTGGGCGTGGTGTACGGCGATATCGGCACCAGCCCTATGTATGTAACCAAGGCGCTCGTTGCCGGCAACGGCGGCATCGGAAGTGTGACGGAGGAGTTCGTGCTTGGCGCGCTCTCCCTTGTCGTGTGGACGGTCACGCTGCTGACCACCATCAAGTATGTGCTCATCTCGCTGCGCGCCGATAACCATGGTGAGGGCGGCATCTTTGCCCTGTACAGCCTGGTCAAGCGCTGCGGCAAGTGGCTTATCATCCCCGCCATGCTGGGTGGCGCCGCACTGCTCGCCGACGGCATCCTGACACCTGCCGTTACCGTTACCACGGCCATCGAGGGCCTGCGCACCATCCCGGCGGTCCATGCCGTGCTGGGCGATGACCAGGGCCGCGTCGTCGCCATTACGCTCGCCATCATCATCGCGCTCTTCTTGGTGCAGCGCATCGGTACGGCCAAGATCGGTCACGCCTTTGGCCCCATCATGACGCTGTGGTTTTTGTTCCTGGGCGGCACGGGTCTGTTCTTTGTCTGCCAGCATCCCGCCGTGCTGCTGTGCCTCAACCCGGTGCGCGGCATCGCCTTTTTGCTAAGCCCCAACAACCACGCGGGCATCATGATTCTGGGCAGCTGCTTCCTCGCCACCACCGGTGCCGAGGCGCTCTACTCCGACATGGGCCACGTGGGCCGCGGCAACATTTACGCCACCTGGCCGTTCGTTAAGTGCTGCTTGCTGCTGTCCTATATGGGCCAGGGCGCTTGGCTTATGAACAACGCTGCCAACCCCGAGCTCATGGGCATTGCCGACCTCAACCCGTTCTATCAGATGCTCGCCCCGGGCCTGCGCCCGTTTGCCGTCGGCCTTTCCACCGTCGCGGCCATCATCGCCTCGCAGGCGCTCATCACCGGCGCATTCTCGCTGGTGTCCGAGGCCAGCCGCCTGGACCTTATGCCGCACATGCAGGTCTTCTACCCTGCCGAGACCAAGGGCCAGCTCTACATCCCCATGGTCAACAACGTCATGCTTGTCGGCTGCGTCATCGTGGTGCTGCTGTTCCAGAACTCGGCGCATATGGAAGCCGCCTACGGCCTTGCCATTACGCTGACTATGATGTGCACCACGCTGCTGCTCTTCTTCTACCTGCACGAGGAGCGCAAGCTCAAGGTTGCTCCGTGGATCTTCGCGGTCTTCTTCCTTTTGCTCGAAGGTTTCTTCTTCGTGAGCTCGCTCACCAAGTTCTTCCACGGCGGCTACTTCACCATCCTCATGGCTGCACTCATCATGGGCATTATGGTGTGCTGGTACAACGGCACGGCGGTCGAGCAGCGCCAGTTTACGCTGCTGCCGCTGCGTAGCTACCTGCCGCAGCTCAAGCGCCTGCGCGACGACGACCGTTACGAGCGCATGAGCGACAACGTCGTGTACCTGACCAAGGACACCCATACCGACTACATCGACCGCGATATCGTCTACTCGATCTTGGACAAGCATCCCAAGCGTGCCCACGCCTGGTGGTTTGTGAACGTCGAGACCATGGACGAGCCGCATACCTTTGCCTATTCGGTCGAGACGTTCGGCACCGACTACGTGTTCCGCGTGCATCTGTACCTGGGCTACAAGATTAACCAGCGCGTCAATGCCTATCTGCGTCAGGTCGTTCAGGACCTGGCTGCCACCGGCGAGCTGCCGCCGCAGACGCATGACTACTCGGTCTACAAGGATCCGGGTAACATCGGTACGTTCAAGTTCGTCCTGATCCGTAAGCTTCTGGCGCCCGAAAGCGATGTGGAGCCGAGCGAGCGTACGGCCATCACGCTCAAGTACATCATTCGTCGCGCCGCCGGCACGCCTGCACGCTGGTACGGCCTGGAGAACTCCAACGTGAGCTTTGAGTACGTGCCGCTGTTCACCAAGTTCAAGGCCGTGAACAAGATGCAGCGCCTGGCTCCCAACGAGCGCCCGTAGGCGCCGACGGGTTGCACGGAGTTGGTTTTCGATGGACAAGATTGAGACCGGGGAGGCAAAGATGCTTGATGACCGCGAGGTTGTTGCCGAGCTGGTACGTGAGACACGCGCTGACGCCGCCGAAGATCGGTTTTTGACGAATCGTACCAACATGGACATGGCCGATCGCGTGATTTCGATCGTGGCACTGGTATTTGGAGCGGTGTGCGTGTGTGCCCTGCTCGCGCACGTGCTGTTTGTCTAGCGACCGCCGGTTGCAAAGGCTATACACTTGGAACCACCACAAGGGAAACCACCACAAAGGTGCCTGTCCCCTTTGTGGTGGTTTTTGTTTTTGAGAGAGGGGCGGGGCGCTGATGGACGTCCGTACGGACGGCGATATTGCCGATAGCTTTTGGTGGCGGCGCACAACGCTGACGCGCCGCACTCCTCTGTATGACGCCTGCGTATCGGTGGGGCTGCTGGTCGCGGCGACGATTGTGGGCGCGCTGCTCGACCATCCGGGTCTCGCGCCGAGCATCATGATCGTCTATGTGTTCGCCGTTCAGCTGTGCGCGTTCTTTACCTGGAGTCGCCTGTATTGCTTGCTGAGCTCGGCTGTCGCCGTGGCGCTCTACAACTTCTTGTTTGTCGACCCGCGCTACTCGCTGTCGCTTATCGACCGCGGCTATCCCGGCATGTTCTTCATCATGTTCGTGGTCTCGCTTGTGTCGAGCTCGATTGCGTTGGCCCTGCGCCGCGCCTTGGCACAGGCTGCCGCCAGCGACCGTCGCACGCATATGGTGCTCGAGACCAACCGCATGCTGCAGCGGTGCGCCGACGAGCAGCAGATCGTTCACGCCATGGCAACGCAGCTGGCGCGTCTTTCGGGCTGTCCGGTCGTGTGGTACAGCGCCGACGCCGAAGGCGATGACCTGCTGCCGCGTGCGACGTACACGGCCGTGGGCGATGCCGCGCCGGTGCACGAGCTGGCGCCGCAGATGCCGCCGCGGCTCTCGGCGTCCGCCTATGTGGGAACGCCGCTCGACGCCACGTTTGGCGGCTCGGCGTTTTATGGCATCTACCTGACGGTTCGCACAGGCGACGGCTTCGTGCGCTCGGGCGACCCCGACTCGGTGGTGGGCGTGCTGGCTATCGTTGCCGAGCCCGACGTGTTGACGCACGAGGAACGGACACTTGCCGATGCCATCGTGAGCGAAGGCGAGCTGGCGCTCGATCGCGCCCGCGCCATGGAGGCCCGCGAGGAGGCGGCGGTACTCGCCAAAAACGAGCAGCTGCGCGCCAACCTGCTGCGCTCCATCTCGCACGATCTGCGTACGCCGCTTACCAGTATTTCGGGCAATGCCGACGTGCTGCTCGATCAGGGCTCGACCGGCACCGCGGTGCTCGATGCCCAGACGCGCCGCGGCCTGCTCCTGTCCATTCGCTCGGATGCGCAATGGCTCAACGCCACCGTCGAGAACCTGCTCGCCATCACCAAGCTCGAGGGTGGCGGTATGCGCCTGTCGACCACGCTTGAGCTCATGGACGATATCGTCGAGGAGGCACTGCGCCACGTGAACCCTGCCGTGCGCGAGCACGACCTTAAGGTGGTGGCGTGCGATGAGCCGGCGCTCGTCAACGTCGATGCGCGCCTGATGGTGCAGCTGGTGGTCAATCTGGTGAACAACGCCATCACCTATACGCCCGCGGGCTCGCATATCATGATTTCGATTAGCGTCGACGATGGACGCGTGGCGTGCTCGGTGGCCGATGACGGCCCGGGCATCGCACCCGAGGATCGCGAGCGGATCTTCGAGTCGTTCTATACCGCCAACCATGGTCTGGCCGACAGCCACCGCAGCGTTGGCCTGGGTCTTTCGCTCTGCCGTTCCATTGCGTTGGCACATGGCGGTAGCATAGAGGTTGCCGCGGCGGACCCGCACGGTTCGGTCTTTACGATTGAACTTCCCGCCGCCGACGTTTCGTTTGATAAGGAGTAGCGCTGTGCCGAACTCTGCCGTAAAACCGCTCATCTTGGTCGTTGAGGACGACCCCGCCGTTCGCAACCTTATCGTTGCCGCGCTCGAGGCGCACGGCTTGCGTCATATGGCCGTGGAGACCGCCCATGCCGCCATCGCCGCCGCCTCATCGCAGGCGCCGAGCATTGTGCTGCTCGATCTGGGCCTGCCCGATATGGACGGCGTC
Source organism: uncultured Collinsella sp. (assembly GCA_902474645.1). Lineage (GTDB taxonomy): Bacteria > Actinomycetota > Coriobacteriia > Coriobacteriales > Coriobacteriaceae > Collinsella. The sequence goes on along the minus strand of CABRWN010000099.1, from coordinate 162 downwards.
AAGGTGGTGGAGTCGGTGCGCGCATGGTCGGGCATGCCGATTATCGTGGTCTCGGCGCGCAGCGAGGATGCGGACAAAATCCGCGCGCTCGATGCCGGCGCCGACGACTATCTGACCAAGCCGTTTTCGGTCGAGGAACTGCTCGCGCGCATTCGCACGACG
>CABRWN010000098.1 GCA_902474645.1 uncultured Collinsella sp. | reverse complement strand
GTCTCAGGCTCGGGCGCCGTTTCAGGCTCGGTCATTGTAGCGCTGGCAGGTACCGGCGAAGCATCCGGAGCACTGCAACCCGAAGCAGCGGACTTCTTCTCGAAAGGCAACACAAAAGTCAGGACGTCGTCCTTATCCTCATCGGCCCACTCGCTTGCATAGCGTGCGGCCCAATAGCCAACGGCACGGTGCTTGAGCATCTTTCCAAAGACCGTAAGAAATACGGTGACGAAAGCGACCAGCACCAAGAACAGCACGAGCGTGACGCCACCGCCGGTAACAATTGCCTCAATACCCGTAGGACGATAGTAGTAGCTATACATACCGACAGAGGCAATGACGCCAAAGACGGCTGTCAAGATCCATGTGACAACGTTGGCGACCAGGCCCGTCAAAAACTCGGGAAGGAACGAAGCACAGAACAGCTTGGTCTTGTTGTGCTTAAAGGCCGCCCAGACCTTATCGAGCGAAAACGCGCTCTCGACGCGACCGGTCACCGCAAAGTGCATCACGGCGATGTCGGCGAACATCTTAAAGAAGACACCCAGAATCGCCGAGGCAATTAGCGCCAGGACAAGCAGGCCGAGCGAACCGAACAGCGCAGCCTCGAGCGCATAAGAGCCGTAATAAGAATACGAGCCCGCGGCGCCAATTACCACGCCCTCCACCAGCGAAAGCACTACACCGATAACGGGAATGGCAGCGATAACCTCGAGCACGACCGAAATAACGCTCGAAAAGACTCCGAGACCAAACGACGTGGAACGCATGAGTGGACGGTCCATGCCGTCATCGACCTTGAGCGAAAGATCACGACCCCACTCGATGCCAAAGCCCGAACCGCACACGCTCGCAATGCAAGCTGCCAAAAAGCCGATGGCAGCCGCAATGCCGCCAATAACGGGAATAAACAACACGAGCACCGACACAACGCAAATCAGCGCCGGCAAAAACGCGATTTGGCATACACGCTGAAGCACGCCCGGAGTCTTGGTCATATCTTGGAACGCCTGAGCCACACAGCCCTTTGGCGCATTCGCCACGGGCGGTTGCGGAACAAACTGCTGGGGCTGAGGCTGTCCCTGGGGAGCGGGGCCAGCGGCACCGGCATTAGGAGCACCACACACGCCGCAGAACTTGTCGTTATCGCCCATGGGGGCACCACACTGCGAGCAGAACATAGAATCATCCCTTCGTATCTTGAACGAATCACTTGGATCGCAAACGATGTCTTTAGCATCATTATTGCCCAATGTGGGGTCAAATACTCAAAGATGACCGATTTGCAAGGTACACGGCGCCAGCAGGCGGTTCGTTGAATACGTCTGCGCTAGTTCGTTCCGCGGAAGCCCTTGCCGACGATCTCGGAGCTGTCGACGATCGTGATAAAGGCACCTGGATCGACTTCGCGCGCATAGCGGCGCAGTTGCACGGCCTCGCGACGGCTCAGCACGCTCATGATCACCGTCACGCACTTGCCCGAGAAGGCACCGTAGCCGCGGCTGATGGTCGCCGTGCGGTTGAGATGCTTGACGATAAACTCCTCGACCTTAAGGGGCTCGGAACAAATGACCGTGCAGACTTTGCGCAGGTGAATGCTCTCAATGGCTTTGTCGACCACAAGCGTCTTGGCAAACAGGCCAAGCACGCAATACAGACCGACACGCGGGCCATACAAAAAGGCCGCGATGGTCACGATGCCGATATCGACCAACAGCAGGGCGCGGCCAATCTCGAGCGTGGTGCGGCGTTTGAGGATCATAGCGAGAATGTCCGTGCCGCCCGTCGAGGCGCCGATGTCAAAGACAATAGCGCTGCCGAGCGCCGGCAAGATGACGGCAAAGCACAGGTCGAGCCACATATCACCCGTCAGAGAGACATCGGTCGGAATGAAGAGCTCAAACAGCGAGACGTAGGCCGAAAGCGCAAACGAAGCGAAGACGCTCCAAAGAATCGCCTTGCGCTCCAAAAAGATAAAGCCCAAAACGACGAGAACCGCGTTGATAATCCACATAAAGACGCCGACGGGCAGGGTCGGAAACAGCGTGGACAGAATGACCGACACGCCCGAGGTGCCGCCAAAAGCAAAGTGATTAGGGGTTTTAAACGCAACGATGGCAAAGGCCGTAAGAATCAGACCCAGATTGAGCTCGGCAAAAAAGCGCGGGAAGCCCGGCTCCTGGCTGCGCTTTTGACCGGCACGCTCGCCGCGCTCGATATCGGTGCGATCGACCACGCGCTCCATCGGCACTACGGGAGGACGATGCACCTCCTCGGCAGCACGCGACGCCGCCTCTGCCGCAGCGGCCTCAATTGCCCATGCCTTGCTTTCTGTTTCGTGCTCGTCGGCCATTACGGCAACTCCTCGTTAACAATTTGGAAACAATGCGCTCATTAGGGTAACGCGGAACGTGGGGATTGCAACCCTTAGTTAGACGAGCGGTATGACTATATCGGGAGCGTACAAAAACGGCCGGCCACGCTTTTGCTTGCGCGGTCGGCCGTTTAACGTTTTCGCAGATAAAACCTGCCAAAACAAACCTGTCTTTTTGGAAGGTTATTCGTGCTGGCTGGTGCGGTGCTCGTACTCCTCAGGGGTGATGACGTCCTCGATGCGCAGGTTGACGCCCGCCACCTCAAGGCCGGTCATCGCGGCGAGGCGCTCGGTGACACGTGCCTTGACATCGTCGAAGATCGCGGGCGCATAGGCGCCGTACTCGATGATGACGGAGATGTTGACGACCACGCGATTGTCATCGGTGACCTCGACCGTCACGCCCTTGGTCAGATTCTCGGCACCAAACTGCTCCTGCACAAAATGCATTAGGTTACCCTTCATGCCCAGAACGTGCGGAACCTCGCGGGTGGCCATGGCAACGATCTTCTCGATCACGCCGTTGGAATAGGTCAGCGAGTCCTCGGACTCATCCGCTTCCTCGTCATCCTCATCCACATCGGACTCGGCCTCGACGAGCGCCTCATCCTCGAGCGTTACGTCCTCGGCCTCGGCGTTGACGGTCTCGTCTGCCTCGAGCTCGGTATCGGCCACATCGACCTTCGTATTAAAAGCCATGGTTCCTCCTTATGCCTGCCGCGGATGCGACAGTCGAATACATATTAGCGGCCGCTAAACAGACGGCCGAAGAAGTTGACGATCCCGTTCTCGCCGTCGCGAATTTGGCCGATCACAGCGCCGATCAGCACGAAGAATGCAATGACGAGCGTGTCCCACAGGCCCAACGTGAGCACCAACACGGCGAGGATAAAGCCAGCGACGGCGCCGAGCGTGGTGTTGGGATGACGCACAGCATAGCTCCAGATGGCAGCGCCCGTACCCTTGATGAGACCCATAGCCTCGTCAAAATCCGCGGCTGCCGCGTCTTGCAACTCGGTTGCCTCTGCTTTGGAATCAACAGGTTCGCTCGCCGGCGTGGCGCTCTGGTCAATCGTCAGGCGCGGCGTACGAGCGGTCTTATCTTGATTGGTATCACTCACCGGAAACCTCCACGGTCTGGACGGTAGTCTTGGACGGCAAAAAACGGACGCGCGTGGTCGTACCCGGCGTGCCGAGCATGGTGTCGCAGGCTTCCTCGATGCGCTGCTGCATCGCGGTAGCCAGAGATGCCACGTCCTTATCGTCAAGCGCGATAGCCTCGACCTTAAATCGGACGTGCGAATCGTCGGGGCCTTGGACGCGGGCCTCGACATGCTCGACCATCACGCGGTCGTCGCGCTCGGCAGCAGCCCTGGCACACGAAGAAAGCGCCGCGAGCGTGACCTCGATATTGCGCTCCCCCGCCGGATGCACACAGGACGGCTCGCGACGAGCAAACATCAGGCGGAAGAAGCTTACCAGCACGCCGATCGCCACAACTCCGCCGCATGCCGTCACGACAATGCGCGGCATGGGGTCGCGCATCAGCAGCATAAAGCGATACGTATACGGCCCCCAAAACTGGCAGACAAGCGTACCCAGCGCCACGATGGCGGCGGCAAGATACACGATCGCTAGGGCTCGTTTGAGTACGCGCACGTGGCGCTCCCTTCAAATCTCGGCTCTCGAAATGCAAAACGGTTCGCATCATTATAAAAGAGCCGGGTCCGGTGCTCTACGCACGCGGATCCGGCTCATCTATTCCACGAGGCTTGCATGCTCGCTTCATTATGCCCAGATATGCACGGCTCAATCCGTGCAGGCGCTACTCCTCCTCGAGGGCAGCGATGACCTCGTCGGTCATGTCCATGGTGCTGTAAACATCCTGGACGTCGTCGAGCTCCTCAAGACGGTCGATGAGGCGCTGAACCTTCTTGGCGTCGGCGCCAGAAACCTCGGTCGGGGTGGTCGGGACCATGGTGGTCTCGGAGCCCTTGACCTGGACGCCCTGCTCCTCGAGCGCCTTGGAGACAGCCATGACCTCGTTGGCAGTAGTCCAGACGATCCACTCCTCGCCGGCGTCCTCGTAGTCCTCGCCACCGGCCTCGGCGATGGCCATCATGAACTCATCCTCGTCACCGGCAGCACCGTTGGCGATCATGGTCTCCTTCTTGGCGTTCTCGTCCAGGATCTCCTTGGCGACGACGATCTGGCCCTTGCGCTCAAACTGGAAGGCGACGGAGCCCGAGGTGCCCAGGTTACCACCAGCGTGGGAGAAGGCGGAACGGACATCAGCGGCGGTACGGTTGCGGTTGTCGGTCAGGCAGTCGACGTAGACGGCGACACCGGCGGGACCGTAGCCCTCGTACACGATGTTCTCGTAGACAGCGGCGTCGGCACCCGAACCGAAGGCCTTGTCGATAGCGGACTTGATCTTGTCCTTGGGCATGGACTGAGCCTTGGCCTTAGCAACAGCAGCAGCGAGGCTGGCGTTGTTCTCAGGCAGCGGGTCGCCGCCGAGACGGGCAGCAACGGTGATGTTGCGGCTCAGCTTGGAGAAGAGGGCGGAACGCTTGGCGTCCTGCGCGCCCTTACGATGCTTGGTTGTGGCCCACTTAGAGTGTCCGGACATACGTGTCTCCTATCGGTTTCGACCTAAAGCCCAGCGCAGATGCTCGGGCAATATAAACAAACGTCGTTATGATATACCTACTGGCCTGCGAGATAAACCCCAAAATGAAGGCGTCGTGATGATACAGCCCCTTGGTGCAAAGTAACCTGTCCCCTTTGCACCAAATTAGGACCAGAGGAGGTCGCCGCGGGTGATGGTGGCGCCGATGGCAAAGGGCATGCAGGCGATGACCGGATACAGGTAGCGCATGTAGGTCGAGCCGTTGCAGGGACCGATCAGGCACACGGCGAGCACGCCCAGCAGCGGCACCCAAATGGCCAGCCCGCGCCACGAATGACGACGTAGCAGATAGACCACCACGGCGATCATGATCCACACATAGGTGGCCGAGCTCATGGTGAGCGAGATAAACGGGACGCGTTGTACTGCCACGCGATACAGATTGATCAGGTGGTCGCACCAGCGCACCACGTTGCTGTCAACCGGATGGAAGTCGAAGTACTTCAGGTTGTCGGGACGCGCCATGATCTCGGCACTACGCGCCGTGCTGTAGACCCAGGCATCGCGGGCACTCGGATAAAAGTAGCCATAGTAGTTATTGATAAGCGCCGAAATATAGCACTCGGGATCCTTCTTAAACATCTGGGCCCATACCGCAAAATAGGCATCGATGTCCTCCTGCGAGGCGTACTCGTTAAAGCAGTTCTTGACGGCATCGGACTTGTCGGGGTTGTAGCGGCGGCCCAGGTTCTCGTACTTGAGTACGCGATCGATCACGGCACGCTCTTCGTCGGTCACCAAGCCGTCGCAAGGAGCCTCCACGATGGTGCCGTCCTCCTTAACCGTGGGGTTGACGCCCGAGTTGAGGCCGTCGTGCTTTTGGACGAAACGAGCCGTCTGCTGGAACGGAATCGAGAGGATTTCGCGCTTGGAACCAGGCGTGATATCGTGCGCCGGCATAAAGACCTTGGTGAAGTACATATTAGAGGCAAGGCAGAGCGCGAGCACCGCGAGAACGCCAACCCAGCGGAAACGCGGGATGGCACCCGAAGGCGCAGCACCAGTCTGCTTGGCTGCACGACAAGCCACATGCGCGTCCCATGCGCAAAACGCCGCCGCGATCATGCATGCCGCCAGGGGAAACACCAGGCCGCCGTTGCGCAGAAACGTGGAACCCATGGCGCCCAGAGCGAGCAGCAGCCAGTCGTGGCGCGCAAAGAGCACGGGCCTCTGTTCGCCCGCACGCTCGGCATTGGCATCGCGACGGGGCAGGCCGCAGGCCACAAGCTTCACGGTCTGCACCAACAGCACCAAAAACGCGTCGGCAAACAGCACGTCTTTGGTAAGCAGGGCCGCGTAGTTGGAGAACATGGGCATAAACACAAAGAACAGCAGGATCACGCCGCGGATCGGCAGGCTCACGCCCAGCTTGCGCAGCGACGAGATGGAATAGGCCATGCAGGCGGCCGTAATGACGAACTGAGCGCAGGTGTAGATGGCAAGACCCGCGTTGGCACTGTTGAACAGTGAAAGCCCCAGTTGGACGCACGAACCGATGATAGCCGTGTGCACCACGGGGTGATGTCCGTTGAGCAACACATTGGGATTGAGCAGACGCAGGTAGTCACTCGTGCCGTTGGGGTAGTTGAACCACTGGCGAATCTGCGCACCCGTATCTCCCATAAAAAGGCCGGGCAGCGAAGCGATGAGCGTGGGCGCCCAGGCGACCATAAGCACCAAGAAGGGCCCGGCAAAGGGATGGACCGAGAGCACGGCGTGAGCCACACGCCATACGCGGCCAAAGTGCGCTTCGGAAAACGGAATGCGCCGAGAGCTCAGCCAATCTAGACACTCAAAGGCAAGGTAGAAGGCAACGACCGCCAAGAGCATCCAGCCCGCGCCGCCTATCCAGGCGCAGATGATGCGGGCCTTGTCGCCGAGCACGATCTCGGCCGAATCGGTGAGGTCGTAGCTGCGGCCAAACACCATGCAGACGGCAAAGAACAGCGACGGAAGGATCACCGAGGGACGCCAAGCGTCGCCGCGGCCAAAGAATACGTAGCGAAACGGCAGCGTGAGCAGGCAGGCAAGCGCAAGCAGCATGACCGCGTCGGTATGGCCGGCAAACGAGAGGAGCACCTCGTAGCACACGTACAGCATGCCCGAGGCTTTAGGGTCAATTGCCAAGACTGCGTTGCTCGACACCGGGGCGGGATCGATGGAAAACGCCGTGGTCGCCAACAGCGCGAGCAAAAATGCGACGAGCGTCTGCTTGACGGGGTAGCGCTTAAACCAGACGATGCGGGCAGCGTCGCGCGCAGCCGTTGTGGAGAGGTCGGAATCCTTCACAGTCCGAAAGCCTTTCTAGAAACCTATCAAACTCGGCAAGACCACCACAAAGGTGCCTGTCCCCTTTGTGGTGGTCTTGGTTAGGCGTCCAGGTAGACGCGCTGGGGCTGATTGCGGTGTCGGGTGAAGATGATGAGCGCCAGACCGGCGATCACGAGCGGCAAACTCAGCAGCTGACCCATGGTGATGACGCCGCCCAGCAGATAGCCCAGCTGCGCATCGGGCACGCGCACGAACTCAACGAGAAAGCGGACGATGCCGTACCCCATCACGAACACGCCCATAAACGTACCCTGGGGCAGCAGCGGCTTTTTGCGGCTGAGCACCTGCAAAATACAGAAGAGCACGACGCCCTCAAGAAACGCCTCGTAGAGCTGGGAGGGATGGCGCGGCATATCGCCCGCGGTGCCGCCAAAGACCACACCCCAAGGCAGATCAGTCGGTTTGCCCCACAGCTCGCCGTTGACGAAATTGGCACAACGGCCCAGGCACAGGGCCAGCGGGGCGCCGATCACAGCAAGGTCGGCGACGGTCCAGGCGTCAAGCTTGTACATGCGGCACACGATGATGCCGCCCAAGATGCCGCCCACCAGGCCGCCGTGGAAGCTCATGCCTCCCTCGTTGGTGGCAAAGATTTCGAGCGGATGGGTCCAATAGTAGCCATCGCCGTAAAAGACGACATAAAACAGGCGCGCGCCGATGATGAGACCAAAGACCGCGCCGACCACGAC
>CABRWN010000097.1 GCA_902474645.1 uncultured Collinsella sp. | reverse complement strand
AGGCCTCCCTGCGCAACGCCGTCCTGTCCCGCCGCGACCTTTTGGAGGGCCGCGACATATGCCGGGGCTTCATCCGCTTCGACCTATGGGAGCGCGGCAAGCTGCGCCACATCAGCGCCGTGCACTTTCCCGAGCGCGTGGTGCAGAAGTCGCTGTCGCAGAACGCGCTCGTGCCCGCGATCGTGCCCACCCTCATAGCCGCGAACTCCGCGAACATAAAGGGGCGCGGCACCGACTACGCCCTGAAGCTGCTCAAGCGCCACCTGGCCGACCACTGGAGGCGACACGGCCGCGAGGGCTACATACTGCTCGGTGACTTCTCCGACTACTTCGCGCGCATAGCGCACCAACCCGTCAAAGACCAGGTGGCCTCCGCGCTGCTAGATCCGCGCGTGGTCGCCTTGGAGCACCGCCTGATAGACGCGCAGGGTGATGTGGGCCTGGGGCTGGGCAGCGAGCCGAACCAGATATGCGCCGTCGCGCACCCCAACCGCATTGACCACTACGTAATCGAGATGCTGCGCCCCGAGGCCTACGGTCGATATATGGACGACTTCTACCTGATACACGAGTCCAAGGACTACTTGCAGGTGTGCCTGCTGCTCATAGAGCGCAAATGCGCCGAGCTGGGCATCGAGCTGAACCCGCGCAAGACCCGCGTGGTGAAGCTCACGCGCGGGTTCACATGGCTGAAGAAGCGCATCTTCTACACGGACACGGGCCGCATAGTCGTGAAGCCGTGCCGAGACTCCATAACGCGGGAGCGCCGCAAGCTCAAGAAGATGGCCCGCATGGTCGCCGATGGCATCATGACCCCCGAGCAGGTGGAGCAGAGCTACCAGAGCTGGCGCGGAGGCATGAAGCGGCTGGACGCGCACCGCAGCGTGCGGGCCATGGACGCGCTGTACCGCAGCCTGTTCGGAAATCTCGCGCAGGGGGGGGGGGTGGTGCTCAATGCAGGCCAACCAGAGGGACGAATCAAGCGGAAGCAAGCCCTCGCAATAGCGGAGAACCGGCAACTCAAAGCAGCGGCCTAAGCGAAGCGGCTGCGAAATAACGGAAGCATCGAAGGCGTGCTGCGGCGCGCCTTCTTCCTTTGCGCCCATCAAAGCGGCTCGGCAATCTCACGGCGCTAATACGATGGCGGCACATTCCCCGACAAGAGAGGAGTCCGCATGGACACTGAGGAAGACACGCCGCGCCCCAACGAGCTTCAAGATGGCACCATGGCCGAGGTCAACGCCCTGCGCGATCTGCTGTCGCAGATCGGCGACCCCGACGCGGCGCACGACGCGGGCGTTATCGACGATGACGAGTACGCTGAGCGGAAGGCGCGAAAGCTCGCCTACACCGCGGCGCTCGCCGCCTACGACAGCTCGACGTGTCGGCGTTGCTCGACCAGATGCGCGAGCAGGCGTCGCAGCCGACGCAGACCGAGCAGAACACGGCAAACATCGACTACCTGCTCATGACGGTCGGAGGTGACCAGTAATGCCGACGAAGAAGACCGACGAGCACTCCAAGCACTTCGCGCTCGTCAAGAAGTACTACGACCGACCTCTTTGGAGCAAGGCACGAGTGCATAAGGCAGTCGAGTGCAAGTGGATTACCGCCGACGAGTACAAGGAGATCACCGGCGAGGAGTACGCGGCCGAATAGGCGGAAGGAGGGCGCTCAGAATGGAAGTGCTCAAGCTCTTTGCGCCATACGGACCGGGATGGCTCGGTGGCGTCCTTCTCGGCCTCATAGCCTTCTACTTCGGCCGCCAGTTTTTGGATGAATACAAAAGGCAGAACGAACGCAAGGCCGGCATCGACATGAAGCGCGAGGAGCGCAAGCAGGCCGAGGTCGACGAGCGCGCGCAGCGGGACCGCGAACGCTCGCAGATGGAGGGCCGCATCGCCGCGCAAATGGAACGCAGCAACTCGCTCATGGAGGCCATGAAGACCCTCATGGAGTCGGTCGTGGCGTCCAACGAAGTCCTGCACAACGACTTGGCCCACAGCCAGGCGCGCAGCCAGGGAATGGCGGAGAAGGTCGATCACATCTGCGACCGCGTCGACCTGATCTACAGCAAGGAATCCGACAGATAGGAGCAATCGAATGGATGAGATCCAGGCGGGCCTCACGGTGTGCACGGTGCTGGTCGTGCCGTACATCGTGCAGGCCATCAAGACGAAGGCGATGACGGGCAATGTCGCCCGCTGGACGGCCATCGCCGTCTCGGCAGGATGCGGCGCCCTCACGGCCATGTCGGGCGGCGTCCCGACCGAACCCTCGGCATGGGTTACGTCCATCTTTGCCGCCGTCGGCGGCGTGCAGGTGGCCTATGCGGCCTTTAAATCAGTCGGCATCACGGACAAATGGCTGGACGCCCTGCTGGCGCTCGGCGACATCAAGGAGGACTAACATGGCAGACTTCGCGAACGTCCAACCGGACGAGTACAAGCTTTTGGGGCGCAACTTCTCCGCAGGCCGCCCGTTCGGCATCAAGGGCGTGACCATCCACCACATGGCCGGCGACCTCAACGCCAGCCAGTGCAACGGCATCTGGGGTGCCAACGGCTGCTCGGCGCACTACTCGGTCGACCGCAACGGCTACATCGTGCAGCACGTCAACGACACCGACCGCGCCTACGCCTGCGGCGACGGCATCGGCACGGGTCGCGGCAACGACACCACGATCAGCATCGAGCACGCCAACAGCGGCTCAAACCCGTGGACGGTTCACGAGAAGGCAATCGAGAGCGGCGCACACCTCGTCGCGGCCCTGTGCCTGTACTACGGCCTCGGCCGCCCCGAGTGGTGCAAGAACGTGTTCCCGCACCGCTACTGGAGCGCCACGGCTTGCCCCGGCGAGCTTGCGGGCTCCCAGCGCGACCATTACATGCAGCGCGCCCAGGCGTGGTACGACGCGATGAAGGGCGGCAAGGCACCAGCCCCCTCCACCACCGCTAAGCCTGCCGCGGCAAAGCCCGCCCAGGCGGCATCCGGCGGCTTCACAAAGGCATCTGGCAAGCGCATCCCCGTCCACTACTCCCTCCACCTCAAGGGCGGCGGCTGGCTGGACGAGGTGACGGACTTCGGCGCTGGGGACGACGGCTTTGCAGGGTATCCGTGCCGACAGCACGACCTGCTGTGTGCCCGCGTCGACCGCGGCACGCTGAAGTACCAGGTGCACACCATCGAGGACGGCTGGCTCGATTACGTTTCCAAGGGCGACCGCAACGACACCGTCAACGGTTGTGCCGGCATCGCCGGTCATACTATCGACGGCGTGCGCATGTACTACGTGACCCCGGGCGGCGAGGAGTACAAGCAGGCGTGGTATCGCTCGCAGACTACCGCGCGCGCCGGGTGGCTCGATACCGTGTGCGACGATGGCTCCACCTACGGGAGCCGCTGGACCGCCTCCAGGTCTGCGTCACCGACGGCAACCCGTATTAGCATGGTTGCGTTGGCCTTCGTCCTCGGCGCTCTCTTCGGGGGCACCGTGGCGACAATCGGGCTCTGCCTCGTGAGCATCAACCGGCACTAGCCGCGGTCCGCTCGGGTTATGAACTGCGCCCCAAATCTTGGACGCCCTAAATAGCGACTAGGCCGCGAGGGCCTGATTCCGGAACTCCTCCGGGGTCAGGCCCTTCAATCTTACCTGCCTCCGGCTCGTGTTCCAGTGGACTATGTATTCCTCCAGGTCGCGTTTGAAATCCTCGAACGTCTTCCACTCGCGGCCCCTGTAGAACTCGTCCTTGACGTGGCCGAAGAGCTGCTCGGTGGCGGCATTGTCGATGCAGTTCGCCTTCCTGGCCTCGACATCATGCTTCACCCTCAAATCAACGCGCATAAAGAAAGCCTCCCATTTCTCATGTCCAAGAAATGGGAGGCAGTTCAGTTATCCCGGGCGGGCTTTTTTCTCGAGAAAAGGTGACGCTACGCCGCCCGTGGTATCCTGAGCAGCACGACGGTCCCAACGGCACAGATCTCGGTTCTAGAATCTAGGCAGACGGGGCACCATCGAACGTAAGACCGTCCGAACCTCGCATGGTCCGGGCGGTTTTCTTATACCGACGCGACGTGATGGGACAAGGTATGGCAGCAACGGATATCGAGCGCGGACTCTCGACCGCCGAGGTCGAGGAGCGCATCGCCGCTGGTAAGATCAACCGCAACATGGAGCTCAAGACCAAGTCGGTCCGCGAGCTCATCATTGAGAACCTCTGCACGCTGTTCAACTTGATCAACGTGGTCTTGGCGATTTTGGTGTTGCTGACCGGTTCGTTTAAGAACCTGACGTTCCTGTTCGTGGTGTTCTTGAACACGGCAATTGGCGTCATTCAGTCCATGCGTTCTAAGCGGATGGTCGACAAGCTTACGCTGCTCACCTCTAAGAAGGCCATCGCGGTGCGCGACGGCGCCGAGGTGGAGCTCGACCTGGACCAGATCGTGCTCGACGATATCATTCGCCTGGGGCGCGGTGACCAGATTCCCGCCGACGCCGTGGTGGTGTCGGGCGAGGCGCTCGTCAACGAGAGTCTGCTGACGGGCGAGAGCGACCTCATTAAGAAACAGCCAGGCTCCGAGCTCATGAGCGGCAGCTTTATCGACTCGGGCCTGCTGCGCGCCCGCGTGATCCATGTCGGCGCCGATAACTACGTGGCAAAGATCAACAACGAGGCCAAGTACGTCAAAAAGGTCAATTCCGAGATCATGAACGCGCTGAACGCCATCGTGCGGTTCGCGAGCATTATTATGATTCCGCTTGGTCTGGCACTCTTTGCCTCGAGTGTGAGCGAGCTGTGGGATGCCGCGGGAACCCCGGGCGATAGCGCGCTTTCCTGGTGCTTCTCCGAGCTGCTGGCCGGTCGTGTGCCTTCTTCGGCGCTGCTTTCCACGGTGAGTGCCCTGCTGGGCATGATTCCGCAGGGCCTGGTGCTTTTGACCTCTTCGGTGCTCGCGATTGCCACGGTGCGCCTGGCGCGTCGCAAGGTGCTGGCACACCAGCTCTACTGTATCGAGACGCTCGCGCGCGTCGACGTTTTGTGTCTGGACAAGACGGGCACCATTACCTCGGGCCGTATGGAGGTCGAGGGCACCTATCCGCTGCTTGTTGAGGGTGTTGGCTTTGGCGCGGACTCGGACGAGGCTGCTGTCCCCGTTGAGACCACGGTGCTGGACTTTGCGCTTGCCAACGTGGCACGTGCGACCTCGGCAGATGCCAACGAGACCTGCCAGGCGCTGCTCAACTACTACGCCGATCGCCCTGTTGAGGTGTCCGAGCCGCTGTCGGTCATTCCGTTCTCGTCGTCCAAAAAGTGGAGCGGCGCGTCGTTTGTACAGGGCTCCTATGTGATGGGCGCCGCGCAGTTCGTGCTCTCTGATCGCGCCTTTGCGCAGGTCGAGAATCGTGTGGCTGAGCTCGCCGATACCTGTCGCGTGCTCGTGGTGGCGCGCGTGGACGGCTTTACGCCCGACGGCGATATGGTGGGCGAGGCCGAGCCCGTGGGCTTTGTGACCATCCGCGATGAGATTCGCACCTCGGCAGCCGAGACCATCGGCTACTTTAACGAGCAGGGTGTGACCCTCAACGTAATCAGCGGCGACGACCCGCGTACGGTGTCGTCGATCGCGCGCGTGGTGGGCGTGCCGGGCGCCGATGCTTACGTGGACGCCACGACGCTCGATACGCCTTCCAAGCTCGACGCGGCGGTGGACCGCTATCACGTCTTTGGGCGTGTGACGCCGCAGCAGAAGCGCGAGCTCGTACAGGCGCTCAAACGCCGCGGACACACCGTGGCCATGACGGGCGACGGCGTCAATGACGTGCTGGCGCTCAAGGAGGCCGACTGCTCCGTGGCGATGGCCGCCGGCTCCGATGCCGCGCGCAATGTGGCCGAGATCGTGCTCGTCGATAACGACTTTGCCTCGATGCCCGCTGTGGTGGCCGAGGGCCGTCGTTCTATCAATAACCTGCAGCGCTCTGCCGCGCTCTTTCTGACCAAGACGCTGTTCTCGATGGGCCTGGCGGCGCTGTGCATCGCGCTGCCGCCGTATCCCTTCGAGCCCATTCAGATGACGCTCATCAACTTCTTCTGCATCGGCGCGCCGGGCTTTGTGTTGGGCTTGGAGCCCAACAACGCCCGCGTGAAGGGGTCGTTCTTGACCAACGTGCTTAAGCGTGCGCTGCCGGCGTCGATTGCGGTCATTTTGGCCGCGGCGCTCGATATCTTTGTGGCGCGCGTATTTGGCTTTAGCCAGCTTACGCTTTCGACCATGTGCCTGCTCACGTCGTGCGCGGCGAGTGTCAGCCTGATCTGGCGCATCTCGCAGCCGCTCACGCCCTTGCGCGTGGTGCTTTTCGTGTTTGTCGTCGCCGGTATTTTGACGGGCGTTATCGGGTTCCCGGAGCTGCTGTCCATCGCCAACCTGTCGATGGGCCAGATGGTCATCTTGGCGGTTATCGTCGTCTTTACCTGCGCGGTGTTCTTTAAGCTTGCCACGATGATGGACTCGCTTAAGCCCCGTCGCCGTCATGCCGCAACTGGTTTTGGCCGCGGTGTGCGCGTCCGCCTGGGCCGCGGTGGCGGCAAGGTGAGCTCGACGGGATCGACCGCCGAGCGTTTTGCCAAGCGCGTTGCCGCCGATATGGCGCAGCGCCGTGAGGCGCGCACTGTCCGCGAGGCCGAGGCCCGTGCACTCGAGGGCGTGGCCCAGGCCCAGCCCAAGAAAAAGAAGAGCGCCGTTGCCAACCGCTCCCGCGTGACCAAATCGGCCCAGGGCATCAAAGTCTCGATGCCCAAGAAAAAGAAGTAATCCCCGCCCCAGAAAAATCATCGCCCAAAAGACTGCCCTGCGATGTTGAATTGGTGCCTTGCGCTTGTTGGGCCGTGTCGATGTTATGCTCTAACCTCAATTGTTTGAATTGCTTCGGAAAGAGGATGCCGTGATCTGCCCGCATTGCTTAAAGAACATCGAGGACGGCGCCTCGTTCTGCCCCTATTGCAACGCATACGTTGGTCCTGGCGATGGCCCCGAGCATACCGAGTTCGTGTTCTGCGATGGCTGCGGCGCCCGTCTGTCCCCGCATGACCGCACCTGTCCCAAGTGTGGACGCCCCGCGCCGGGCATCCTTTCCGAGGACGCGGCCGCATCCGACCTGGCCGCAGGGCGCACGGCCGGCTTTCCGCGCCTGACGCAGGAGCAGATCGATACCGAGGTACCCCACGCGCCGGCATCTGCCGCCGCGGTGCTCTCCGACGCAGCCGACCCCAACGAGACCTGCGTGCTGCCTGCCTTCGATAAGGACTTTGGCATCCCCAAGGTCGATATCCCCACGCCCGTTTCCCTGCATGACGATGCTCAAAAACCCAAGCGCAAGGTGCATCCCGACGAGGACGCCTATCACAAGCACAAGCGTCATATCCCCAAGCCGCTCATCGTCATCGCGGTCCTTGCCGTCGTTTGCGGCGGTGCCTATTGGTTTGTGACGGCCGATCCCATGGGTGTCATGCCTGGCTTCTATGACCAGTTTGGCCAGGCCGCGCAGACGACCTTCCCCACGCGCCAAAAGGGCGAGGCGACTGAGGACGATACCAAGCAGGACGATTCTGCCGAGGTGGTCCAGGAAGAAACCGTGCTCACCGATGATCAGCTCTATACCAGACTCGACGGTCTGTATCAGACCATCGTGTCCTACGGTGATGAGGACCAGATCGGCGAGGTCATCGATTCCTTTAACAACGGCTATCTCCGAACGCCGCTGTCCACCCGCCAGGAGCTGTCGCAGAGTGCCTACGCCCTGCGCGACCAGATCAAAAAGACGCAAGATGAGCTTAACAACCTTAAGTATCAGGACGATACGGTCTATGCGGACGACATCGCCCACTTAAAGCAGCTTGCCGAGTGGATGTTCGAGCGTGTCGACGTGATCTGTCAGAGCTGGGATATCTCGCTGGCCATTCCTGATGGTGAGTCGATGAGTTCCCACCAAAGCGAGATCCTGGCGCCCATCGCGCAGGGCGGCAACAGCGCGCTGAACCAGTACGACGCCAATGTGGGTTCCTGGAAGCCGCAGCAGCGTTCCTAAAATTAGTTCGCCAGGGGGTTGATTTCCGATCTCAGCCGAACACATTAAGCGAATAGGCC
>CABRWN010000096.1 GCA_902474645.1 uncultured Collinsella sp. | reverse complement strand
AAAGATCAAGTCGTCCTCGCAGACGCTCAAGCAGGAATACCTCGATACATACGAGAGATGAATGTGGGGGAGTGTTCGGATGAAGTTGATATTTAAGGTCCAGCTCGTGTTGTGCCGAAAAGACCGTGAACCTTTTGTGGGACACGCGGCGCCGTGGTACCATAGCCGAGTTTGTTGTCTTGGTCGGAAACCAAGACGCCTTATGCGCTGATCGGTAACCAGCGCCTGACCAATAAGGAGTCCTACCATGAAGCAGGGTATCCATCCCCAGTATGTCGAGTGCACGGTGACGTGCTCCTGCGGCAACACCTTCAAGACGCACGCTACCGTGTCCGAGATGAAGGTCGAGCTTTGCAACGAGTGCCACCCGTTCTACACCGGCCAGCAGAAGTTCGTCGACACCGGTGGACGCGTCCAGCGCTTCGCCGACAAGTTCGGTGGCGCCGCTGCCGCCCAGCTCAAGAAGGCCGAGGAGGCCAAGGCTGCCAAGGCCGCCAAGGGCGATAAGAAGTTTTTGCATGAGGTGGACGTATTCAAGGCGCTTGCTGCTCATCTGGACAGCGGTAAGTCCGCCCGGACATTCGAGTGCTCCGATGAGGCTAAGGCTGCCGAGAAGGCTAAGCGTGCTGCTAAGTTTGCCGAGGAGGCTGCCAAGCAGGCCGCCGAGGCTCCCGCAGAGGCTCCCGTCGAGGAGGCCGCTGCCGAGGCCGAGACCACCGAGGCTGCTGAGTAAATAGCTCGCCGCGGAATCACTCGCATTCATGGCATAAGGGCCGTGCATCCATTTGGGTGCGCGGCCCTTTTCTTTTTGATTGGTGCAAACTAACCTGTCCCCATTGCGCCAAATGGCAGAGAGGCGGCGTTTGCCCAGATAGACCTGCCAAAATTAACCTGTTCCATTGTGGCAGGTTGGTCGTAGTTATTACGTGGCGGTCGAGGTCGACCGTATAGGCTGCGCCTTGTTTGGCTAAAGTACAATCATCTGTGTTTAACTCGCCCGCAGCTGCACGGCGTGGGCGATGGCCAAAAAGGAAAACCACATGGGATTCATGTCAAAGCTGCTGTCCTTTGGATCCGATAAGGACCTTAAGCGCTACTACAAGATCGTCGACCAGATCAACGGTCTTGAGCCCCAGTTTGAGAAGATGACCGAGAAGGAACTCCGCGCCCAGACCGATAAGTTCCGCGAGCGTTACGCCAACGGTGAGTCGCTCGACGACATGCTTCCCGAGGCCTTTGCCACCGTGCGTGAGGCTTCCAAGCGCACCATGGGTATGCGCCACTTTGACGTGCAGCTCATTGGCGCCATGGCACTGCACGAGGGCCACATTGCCGAGATGAAGACTGGCGAAGGTAAGACCCTCGTCTCCACGTTGGCCGGCTATCTCAACGCTATTGCCGGCAAAGGCGTGCACGTCGTTACTGTCAATGATTACCTTGCCAAGCGCGACTCCGAGTGGATGGGCCGCATCTATAAGTACCTGGGCATGACCGTCGGTCTGCTCCAGAACAACATGCCGCTCGAGCTCAAGCGCCCGGCCTACCAGGCCGACGTTACCTACGGCACCAACTCCGAGTTCGGCTTTGATTACCTGCGCGACAACATGGTTACCCGTCCCGAGCAGCGCGTGCAGCGCGGCCACAACTACGCCATCGTCGACGAGGTTGACTCCATCCTGATCGATGAGGCCAGGACGCCGCTCATTATCTCGGGCGCTGGCACCAAGTCCGCCAGTACCTACAAGGACTTCGCGCGTGCCGTGCGTGGCCTTGAGCGCGGCGAGGACGTGTCGCATGACATGCTCACTGCCACCGAGGATGTGGAGCCCACGGGCGACTACGTCATGGACGAGGCCAAGCACACCATTGCCGCCACCGAGCGCGGCCTTAAGAAAATCGAGCGCCGCCTGGGTATCGATGACATCTATGCCGATCTCTCCGGCCAGCTGGTCAACCACCTGCAGCAAGCGCTGAAGGCCCAGTACATGTTCCACCGCGATAAGCAGTACGTGGTCACCAACGGTGAGGTCAAGATCGTCGACGAGTTCACCGGCCGCATCATGGAGGGCCGCCGCTATTCCGAGGGCCTGCACCAGGCCATCGAGGCCAAAGAGGGCGTGCTCGTACGCGAGGAGAACCAGACCCTGGCCACCATCACCCTGCAGAACTACTTCCGTCTGTATGACAAGCTTTCCGGCATGACCGGCACGGCACTTACCGAGGATGCCGAGTTCCGCGAGATCTACAAGCTGCCTGTCGAGGTCATCCCCTCCAACAAGCCAGTGCAGCGCGTGGACCACGAGGACCTGGTGTACCGCACCATTCAGGCCAAGTACAACGCCGTTGCCGACGACGTTGAGCGTCGTCATGCCAAGGGCCAACCGGTCCTGGTAGGTACCGTCTCCATCGAGAGCTCCGAGAAGCTGTCCGCCGCCCTTACCAAGCGTGGCATCGCGCACGAGGTCCTCAACGCCAAGCACCATGAACGCGAGGCCCACATCGTGGCCCAGGCCGGACGCTACGGCGCCGTGACCATCGCCACCAACATGGCCGGTCGTGGTACCGACATCCTGCTGGGCGGCAACCCCGACGAGTTGGTGCGCGAGCGCCTGGAGTACGAGGGCCTGACCATGGAGGACGTGACGCCCGAGCAGCTCGAGCAGTTTAACGCCGAGGCCAAGGAGACTTGCAAGGCCGAGCGCGAGCGCGTGCTTGCCGCCGGTGGCCTGACCGTTATCGGCACCGAGCGCCACGAGTCCCGCCGTATCGACAACCAGCTGCGCGGCCGCTCCGGCCGTCAGGGCGATCCGGGCGAGACCCAGTTCTACCTGTCGCTCGAGGACGACCTCATGCGCCTGTTCGGTGGCGACAAGATGGACCGCGTCTCCAAGATGATGGTCACGGCCGACATGGGCGACGACATGCCCATCCAGCACAAGATCATCTCCAAGGCCGTCGAGAGCGCTCAGCACAAGGTCGAGAGCATCAACTTCTCCATGCGTAAGAGCGTCCTTGAGTACGACGACGTCATGAACAAGCAGCGCCAGGTCATCTACGCCGAGCGCAATAAGATTCTTGACGGCAAGGACCTGACCGACCACATCACCGAGGTCATGCACGATACCGTCTACCGTTGCGTGCAGGAGTTCTGCACCAAGGACAGCCACGATGGCGAGCGCGACCTGGAGGGTCTGCGCAAGTGGGTTGTGGAGCTCACCGGCCACATCGATACGCCGAAGTTCCCCGACGAGGATTATGAGGCCCTGGCTTCCGATGTCCTGGCTTACGTAGAGAAGTGCTACAACATGAAGGCCGAGCGCTTGGGCGAGGACCTGATGCGCGAGCTCAACACCCAGGTCATGCTGCGCGTCATCGATACCCGCTGGATGAACTACCTGCAGGAGATGGACTACCTCAAGACCGGCATCGGCCTGCGCGGCTTTGGCCAGCGCGACCCGCTGGTTGAGTACAAGACCGAGGCCTACGGCGCGTTCCAGATACTCGTCGATACCATGTACGAGGATTATCTGCGTACGGTTCTGCGCATCGAGATCAAGGCTGCCCCGCGTGCCGTGGAGCACAAGGAGGAGCCCGCGCTCGAGGGTGCGCACTTCTCCGGTCCTGCCGAGGTCGATGGTGACAACGGCGGCTCGGTGCTGCGCAAGCAGGCGCAGGTGCAGGCCCGCACGGCTGTCCAGGGTGGTCCGGCTGCCGTCAACAACGGTGGCAAGGTGACCACCTATCGCAAGTCCGAGAGCGACGATCCGTACGTCAACGTGGGCCGCAACGACCCGTGCCCCTGCGGTAGCGGCAAGAAGTTTAAGTACTGCCACGGCAGGAATCGTTAATGGCTGAGGCTTTAGAGGTAACGCCCGCCGAGCTGGACGCGTTTGCGGACCGGCTCGGTGAGGTCGAGTCGTATCTTCATTTGGACGAGAAGCGTACGCGTGTGAACGAGCTCGAGGCCAAAAGCGTGGCCCCCGGCTTTTGGGATGACGCCGACGCCGCCCGTGCCACCATGGAGGAGATTGCGCGCAACAAGGAGGATATCGCTGCCGTGGACACCGCGCGCGGCGAGCTTTCCGATGCCCGCGCCGCGCTGGAGCTTGCCGAGGAGATGGGGGATGACCCCGACGCCGCCCTTCGCGAGGAGGCTGCAGCCACGGCTGAGCGCCTGGCCCGTGCCATCGATGAGCTTGAGCTTTCGAGCTGGTTTACCGGTGAGTTCGATCACGGCGATGCCATTGTGACTATCAAGCCCGGACAGGGTGGCCTGGAGGCCCAGGACTGGACCTTCATGCTCTTTAAGATGTACATGAAGTATTGCCAGCGTCGCGGCTGGAAGGTCACCATCAACGACTGTCCTGCGGCCGAGGTCATCGGCATTGACCGCGCGACCTTTACCGTCGAGGGCAAGGACGCATTTGGCATGCTGCGCGCCGAGGCCGGCGTCCACCGCTTGGTGCGCATCAGCCCCACCGACGACAAGAAGCGCCGCCAGACCACGTTTGCCGGCGTCGAGGTCATCCCCGTGCTACCCGATGATATCGACATCGAGATCAGTCCCGACGACATCCGCGTGGACGTGTACCACGCGAGCGGCCCGGGCGGTCAGGGCGTCAACACCACTGACTCCGCCGTGCGCGTGACGCATTTTCCCAGCGGCATTGTGGTCACCTGCCAAAACGAGCGCAGCCAGATCCAGAACAAGGCCGCGTGCATGCAGATCCTCAAGGCTCGCCTGTACGAGATTGAGCTCGAGAAGCGCGCCGAGGCCCTGGATGAGATTCGCGGACCCAAGACCACGATTGGTTTTGGCAACCAGATTCGCAGCTACGTGCTCTACCCGTATCAGATGGTTAAGGACCTACGCACGGGCGTGGAGACCAGCAATGTCGAGGCCGTTCTTGACGATGGCGACCTGGACCCGTTTGTTATTGGCTATCACCGTTGGGCTACCGGCAACGCTGACGCGGAGACCCCGTCTGCATAAACCGCCCGGTTCATGTGGAAATGGATTAAAACCCTCCCAGCAGGGTGGTTTTGTATCCAGAGCAAACCCTGCGCAGGGGTGGTTTTTGTCCGGCGAATCGGTAGAATCGAATACAGCAAGAAGTTCGAAGCGCATCCGTTTGGGTGCGCTTTTTTGAGGGAGGCAGCATGGCATATCGTCTGGACATCAAGCGCATTCTTTCGATGAACTTCTTTCACGACCTGCCCCAGATTATGTTGGGGTGCGCTCTGGCTGCTATTGCGACCGACCTGTTTTTGATTCCCAACGGCCTTGCTGCCGGTGGCGTTACGGGCCTTGCCACCATTATCCAGGCGGTCGGTGCATCGCGCGGCCTATCGCTTCCCGTTGGCATTCAGACGATCGTGATGAACGCCTTGCTGTTGTTGGTCGTTATGCGCGAGGGTGGCATGTTCTACGTGGTGCAGACCGCGACGGGCTTTGTGCTGCTGGGCTTCTTTACCGATCTGTTCGCCCCGTTTGTAGCACCTCTGGCGGATGCGGACCTGATGCTCCCTGCCATGTGGGGCGGCATTATTACGGGCATCGGTTACGGCATGGTGTTGCGCGCCGGCGCCAACCCCGGCGGCTCGGACACGATTGGCCAAATCATCTCGCGTAACACCTCGCTGCCGGTGGGCTCGACCGTCATGGCGATCGATGTTGCCGTATGCGCGCTATCGGCTCCGGTCTTTTCAATCGAAAACGCACTGTATGCAGGCCTTTCGATGGTCATTAGCGGCTACGTGATCGATGCCGTGGTCGATGGTGGCAACAAACGTCGTATGGTACTCATCATCTCGGACAAGTTCCCTGATATCGCTGCCGATATCATGTATGGCCTGGGTCGTGGTTGTACCAAGTTTAAGGCGACTGGCATGTATTCGGGTGCCGAGAAGCCGGTGGTTATGGTCATCGTGAGCCGTCGAGAGCTCAATACCCTCAAGACGATCGTGCGCGAGCGCGATCCTCACGCCATTGTGACGGTCGCTGACGTTACGGAAGCCTTCGGCGAGGGATTCAAGGACATTAGCGCGTAGGGGCGACCGCGTTCCATCCAAAAGACGTTCACATTGATAAACCGTTTCATCAGCGGTTCTGCCTGCTAAATTGTTCAAATAATGATAAAAACTCTGGTAAAGCCATCAGTTTCCAGCATAATGAATGACGTACGTGCATTGCGGCTGTGTTGGGATTACCTTCGGTGCCGTGCGCATTTTGTCTAATGAGGATGAAAGGAAGGCACAATGAGCGACGAAGAGCTCAAAAAGGTTGCCAACGAGGTAAGGAAGGGCATCGTCACCGGCGTGCACGCTGCCAAGTCCGGCCATCCGGGCGGTTCGCTCGGCGCTGCCGACATCATGACCTATCTGTACTTTGAGGAAATGAACGTCGACCCGGCCGATCCCCGCAAGGCCGACCGCGATCGCTTTGTGCTTTCCAAGGGCCACTGCGCTCCGGGCCTGTACGCCGTGCTTGCCGAGCGCGGGTTCTTCCCCAAGGAGGACCTCAAGACGCTGCGCCATATCGGCAGCCACCTGCAGGGTCACCCCAACATGAACGACACCCCGGGCGTCGACATGTCCACCGGTTCGCTCGGCCAGGGCATTTCCGCCGCCGTGGGCATGGCCGTTGCCGCCAAGCACTGGGGCGATACTTACCGCACGTACGCCCTGCTGGGCGATGGCGAGAGCGAGGAGGGCCAGGTCTGGGAGGCAGCCATGTTTGCCGGCAACCAGCAGCTCGATAACCTCTGCGTGATCGTCGACCACAACGGCCTTCAGATTGACGGTCCCGTCGAGGAGGTCAACGACCCCATGCCGCTCGCCGACAAGTTCCGTGCCTTTAAGTTCCACGTGGTGGAGCTCGCTGACGGCAACGACTTCGACCAGATCCGCGCCGCCTTTGCCGAGGCTCGCGCTACCAAGGGCCAGCCGACCGCCATTATCGCCGAGACCATGAAGGGCAAGGGCGTGTCCTTTATGGAGAACCAGGTGGGTTGGCACGGTAAGGCCCCCAACGATGAACAGTTTGAGCAGGCCATGGCAGAGCTCACGGCCGCCGGAGAGGAGCTCTAGGATGGCAGACGTCAAGAAAATCGCCACGCGCGTAAGCTACGGCGAGGCCCTCGTCGAGCTCGCCAACGAGCACGATGACTTTGTGGTCCTCGACGCCGACCTGGCCGCCGCCACGCAGACCGGCAAGTTTAAGGCCGCCTGCCCCGACCGCTTCTTCGATGTGGGCATCGCCGAGAGCAACCTGATGGGTGTTGCCGCCGGTATCGCGACCACCGGCCGCGTTGCCTTCGCGAGCACCTTTGCCATGTTCGCCGCCGGCCGCGCTTTTGAGCAGGTCCGTAACTCCATCGGCTACCCGCACCTTAACGTTAAGATCGGTGCCACGCACGCCGGCATCTCGGTGGGCGAGGATGGCGCCACGCACCAGTGCTGCGAGGATATCACCCTGATGCGTGTCATCCCCGGCATGACCGTGATTGTTCCCGCCGACGACATCGAGGCCCGTGCCGTGACGCGCGCCGCCTACGAGTGCGACGGCCCCGTGTACATGCGCTTCGCCCGTCTGGCCTCGCCGGTTATCAACGACCCCGAGACCTACAAGTTCGAGTTGGGTAAGGGCATTGTCATGCGCGAGGGCGCCGATGTGACCATCATCGCCTGTGGCCTGATGGTCGGCGAGGCCCTCGAGGCTGCCGAGCAGCTTGCTGCCGAGGGCATCGACGCCGAGGTCATCAACATGCACACCATCAAGCCCATCGATGCCGATCTGATCGTCAAGAGCGCCACCAAGACCGGCCACGTCGTGACCGTCGAGGAGCACTCTGTGATCGGTGGCCTGGGCAGCGCCGTTGCCGACGTCCTGTGCGAGCAGTGCCCGACGCCGCTCAAGAAGATCGGCGTCAACGACACCTTCGGTGAGTCCGGCCCGGGTGCCGAGCTCCTGCACAAGTACGGCCTGGACGCCGCCAACATCATGGCGACCACCAAAGAGTTCTTGGCCTAGGACAAGACGAGGCAAATATCGCCTCAACAACTACATGCAAGCCAGAACAGGGGCGTCCTCAAAGAGGGCGCCCCTGCTTCAGTTTTTCAAGACTTTAGTCTGCTGGCCGCGCAGCGGCCTATCTTAAACCCCCCGCTACGCG
>CABRWN010000095.1 GCA_902474645.1 uncultured Collinsella sp. | reverse complement strand
GAGCCGCAGGACGACGACCCGCTCATTTGGGAAGCCGCCCATATTGTGGTGGAATCGCAGTTGGGCTCCACATCTGGCCTGCAACGCCGTCTGAAGGTTGGCTATGCGCGTGCCGGGCGTATTATGGACATGCTGGAAGAAAAGGGTGTCGTTGGTCCGCCTGACGGTTCCAAGCCGCGTGAGGTTCTGCTGGACGAAGAGGGTCTTGCCGCGCTGAAATCTGTCGACGCCGAGATGGCACGTGAAGATCGTGAGTTTGGAGGATTCTGATGGCTGCACGCTTTGGTGACATGCTGCTCGAGCAGCGTCGCCGAATGGGCCTTTCCATTCAGCAGGTCGCCAATACCATCAAAATCAGGCCGCAGATCATCGAGTTTTTCGAGACCGGTAACTTTGCTTCGATGCCGCCGCGCGGCTATGCGCAGGGCATGATTTCGAGCTATGCTCGCTTTTTGGGCCTCAATCCGCGCGAGGTCGTTAATGCCTACTTTGACGACCTGATGGCATACGAACGCGAGACGTCGCAGCAGGGCGGTCGTTTTCAGGACGCCGCCGGCTACGTCAATTCGCGTTCCTCGGTCGATAACGGGCGCTTCCTGATGGTTCAGGGCGGTCGTTCGACCCGCTATGGACAGCGTCCTCAGCAGGCCGGTTATATTACCGAGACGGGTTCGGGCGAGGAAATTCGCTCACAGCGTGACCGGTTCCGCAGTACGCCGATGCCCGAGGACCGTGCACTTCCCGCTGCCCGCGGCGTGGCTCGTGACCCTCGTGCCGGCTACGGCGACGGCGGCTATTCCGATCGCGGTTACCGTGGTGCCTCTACGGGACGCTCTCGCGGTGGCTATGCGGATGCCGATACCACGCAGGTGACGCCGCGTCTTCGCTCTCAATCACAGCCGTATGGCCAGCGCTCCTCGGCTCCGCGTTCGGGTCAGCGTGGCTATCAAGGCCGCGGTGAACTTGCGCCCCGCTCGGGTCAGCGCAGCCTTCAGGGCCAGGGTGGCTATCGCGGCCGTTCCGATAGCAATTGTGGTCGTATGCCTCAGGGAGGCGGCCGCAGCAGTTCCGGTCGTGGACGCGGCGGATCCCGTACTCCTCAAAACAACGGGCTCGATCCGCGTATCGTCTACGCCGGCATCGGCGCCGTTGCGCTGCTGTTGATTGTGCTCATCGTGGTGCTTCTGCGCGGCTGCGCATCTTCGGCGCCCGAGAACACGCCCGAGACGCCCGTTGCCACCAAGACGACGACCAAGAAGTCTTCTAAGAAGACCGAAACGGTCGACGAGGACGTAGATGCCGATGAGGCGACGGATGAGTCGACTGATTCGGACGCTGCCAAGACGACGGCCAAGAAGGAAGAGAACGAGGTCACGAAGGTCAAAGTCTCCGTTGCCAAGGGAAAGACCGCGTGGATTGAGGTCAAGGTCGACGGCAAGTCGGTCTATGGTGCCCAGGCGACTGGCCCCTTTGAGCAGGAGTACACGCCCGAGTCCTCGATCGAGATCACCACATCCAAGCCTTCCGACGTCACCGTTACCAAGAACGGTGAAAAGGTCCGCTACGACACCAAGACCTCGGGCGTGGCGCGTGTGACGATCACCGTTCCCAAGAAGGAGACGACTGATTCCGAGAATGGTGAAAGTTCTGATGGTACCGACACCGTCGGTGGTACCGATGCCACCGATGGTACCGATACCACCGACGGTACCGATGCCCAGTCAACGGATGGCGCCGATACCGCAACTGACGGTCAGACGCCCAGCGATTCTACCGACTATTCGTACGATAGCTACTAAGCCGCTCGTACGCGAAAGGAAACATCATGGCTAAAGATTCCAGCTTCGACGTCGTGTCCGAGGTCAACATGCAAGAGGTCGACAACGCCTTCCAGCAGACCACGCGCGAGATTTCCCAGCGCTATGACCTTAAGGATTCCGGCGCCACGATCGAGCTTTCGAAGGGCGACAAGCTCTTTACGATCAACGCCCCGGCCGACTTTGTCTCCAAGCAGATTATCGACGTGCTGAGCTCCAAGCTCATCAAGCGCGGCATCGACCTCAAGGCTGTCTCGTGGGATGCTCCGCAGGCGGCATCGGGCGGCACCGTGCGCGTGCTCGGCTATATCGTCGAGGGTATCGACCAGGCGACCGCCAAGAAGATCAACAAGGACATCAAGGACCAAAAGCTCAAGGTCAAGGTGACCATCGAGGCCGATAAGCTGCGTGTTTCCTCTGCTTCGAAGGACGCGTTGCAGACTGTGATCCAGTTCCTGCGCGACCAGGACTACGGCCAGCCGCTGCAGTTCACCAACTACCGCTAATATCATTCGAAAGGACCGCTCTCCAACATGGATACACCGTTGGGCTCCGTGCTCTACATCACCCTCGGGTGCGCTAAGAACGAGGTTGACACCGACCGCATGCGTTCTCTTTTGAGCGCCGCAGGCTACGAGGAGGCATTCGATCCGCAGGATGCCGATATCGCCATCGTCAATACATGCTCGTTTCTCGCCTCCGCAACGTCCGAGAGCATCGAGACCACGCTCGAGCTCGCCAACGAGGTTCAGGACGGCGTTCGTTCTTGCCCCATCGTCATGTGCGGCTGCGTGCCGTCGCGCTATGGCGATGACCTGCCTGACGAGCTGCCCGAGGTCGCTGCCTTTGTGAAGGCCGACGAGGAGGACGGCATCGTGGCGGTCATCGATGGCGTGTTGGGTGTCGAGCGTGAGATCGCAGCCTATATCCCGCAGGTCAAGCGTACCGTCGAGGGCGCCGTTGCTTACGTCAAGATTTCCGATGGCTGCAACCGCTTCTGCAGCTTCTGCATGATCCCCTATATTCGCGGTCGCTATCATTCGCGCAATGCCGAGAGCATTATCTCCGAGGTTCGCGACCTGGTTGCCGGCGGTGTGCGCGAGATCGTGCTGATCGGCCAGGACACGGGTATTTGGGGCACCGACTTTGCTGACGAGGACGTCGCCGAGGGCTCGCCGCGCAATTTGGCGCAGCTGCTGCGTGCCGTCGCCGAGGCCGTGCGCCCGCAAAACGTCTGGGTCCGTGTGCTCTACCTGCAGCCTGAGGGCATGACTGACGAGCTCATTGAGACCATTCGTGATACGCCCGAGGTGCTGCCCTATATCGATATCCCCGTGCAGCACTGCGATGCTCGCATCCTTAAGGCCATGCGTCGCTCCGGTTCGCGCCAAGAGCTCGAGGATCTGTTCCGCGATCTGCGTGAGCGTATTCCCGGCATCGTGATCCGTTCCACGGCCATGGTCGGCTTCCCGACCGAGACCGACGACGAGTTCCGCGACCTTATCGACTTTATGGACACCGTCGGCTTTGACTACACGAGCGTCTTTGCCTACTCGCAGGAGGAGGGCAGCCTGGCCGCTAAGATGGAGGGCCAGGTCGACGAAGAGGTTAAGCTCGAGCGCGCCCAGGAGGCCATGGACCTGGCCGAGTCGCTCGGTTTTGCCGCTACCGCCGCACATGTGGGCGAGCGCGCCCAGGTGATCGTTGACGGTATCGAAGAAACCGAGGACGGCGCCGAGCTGATCGGCCATGCCTGGTTCCAGGCGCCCGATTCCGATGGCGCGGTGCACTTGGACGCCAGCGAGGCGTCCGTGGGCGATATTCTGACCGTCGAGTTTACCGATAGCTTCTGCTATGAGCTTATCGGTCATGTTGTGGAGTAGGAGAGCGTCGTGTCAAACGAGAGCAATAAGGAACTGACGAGTGTTTGGACGCCCGCCAACATCGTGACGTGTGTGCGCATCGTTTTTATCCCGGTGTTCATGATCGTGTCGGCGCTGTCTCATACGAGCGTTGCCGGTACGGATTGGAGCATCTTCGACGGTCCGCTCGCCGCCGCTGCCTTCATTCTGTATGTGATCCTGTCGTGCACCGATAAGGTCGACGGTTATCTGGCGCGTTCACGCAACGAGATCACCGACTTCGGTAAATTCTTGGACCCCATCGCCGATAAGCTGCTCGTGTTCTCGGCCCTGCTGCTGTTCTTGGACTTTGGCGCCGTAACCGTGTGGTCGGTGTTCATCATCCTGTTCCGTGAGCTTCTGGTGAGCGCCCTTCGCATGGTTGCGAGTGCCGCCGGTGTGGTCGTTGCGGCCGATAAGCTCGGCAAGTACAAGACGGCAACCACGATGGTCTCCATCTGCGGTTACCTGTGCGTTTTTGCGATGGCCGGCTTGCACCTTGGCCCGGTGGCGCTGACGCTCGGCATCTACTCGGTGTCGCGCTTCCTGTACGCCGTTGCCGTTGTCTTGACCGTTATCTCGGGCGCCCAGTACTTCTGGAACTGCCGCAAGATCGTCTTTTCGGTCTAGGTCCTGGTGAGTATGACGGACTCTTTTGAGCAGATTTCCGCACATAACGAGGAGCTGGCGCGCGATATCGTCGAGCGCGCGAGCGCTCGGGGCATGACGGTTTCGACGGCTGAGTCGCTGACGGCGGGTATGATCGCCTCGACGATTGCCGATATCCCGGGCGCCTCGGCGGTGCTGCGCGGTGGTGCGGTGACGTACTGCGACGAGATTAAGCATCGCGTGCTGGGTGTTGAGCAGGAGACGCTCGACCGCTATACCGCGGTGTCGCATCAGACCGCGCGCGAGATGGCGGTGGGTTCGCTGGAGCTGTACCAGAGCGATATTGCAGTGAGCGCAACGGGTTATGCCGGCCCCGGCGGTGGTACTGAGGACGATCCTGCGGGCACTTTCTATATTGGCTGGGCGCATCGTTCCGCCGATGGGGGAGTGCCGGTCGTGGACTCTGTGCGCTGCCACTATGAGGGCGACCGTTCGTGTGTTCGTGCCCATGCGGTCACGGAGGCATTGGGTCGCATTGCCCTTGTACTCAATTCTATGGAATAGACGTGTTTTAAGGGGCCTCCGGGCCCCTTAATTGTGGAGATAGGGACCTCCGGCGAATTATATCTTTGTGCAGGCAGTTGTCGTATTTTTCCTCGTCATGATTTTCTTGGTTCGCCTGCGGTCAAGCATTTGGTCAGTGTTTGGTCGGCGTTTGGTTGGGTTTTGGAAAGGTCGGCTGCATATGATTTATCTGAACGGTTGACCACGAACAGCCGTTCGTTTATTATCGATGCAGGTTGTTAAGAGGAGGGCTATTCATGGCCAAGAATTCAGGTCCCGTACGTACCGTTCATGCTCGCACGACGGGTAAAGAGCGCGATGAGATGATCGCCACCACCAAGGCCGAGATCGAGAAGAAATTCGGCCAGGGTTCCATCATGAGGTACGGCGACGGTGGCCCCGAGCTCGAGGTCGAGGCCATCCCTACGGGCGCTTTGGCACTCGATGCCGCTCTGGGTATCGGCGGTGTGCCGCGCGGCCGAATCGTCGAGATCTACGGTCCCGAGTCTTCCGGTAAGACGACGCTTTCGCTCGAGATCTTGGCCGAGGCCCAGGCAATGGGTGGCGTTGTGGCATTTATCGATGCCGAGCACGCGCTCGACCCCACGTATGCCGCGCGCATCGGCGTGGATATCGACGAGGTGCTCATTTCCCAGCCCGATACGGGTGAGCAGGCGCTCGAGATTGTTGACATGCTCGTGCGTTCCGGCGCCATCGATGCCATCGTCGTCGACTCCGTCGCTGCGCTGACCCCGCGTGCCGAGATCGAGGGAGAAATCGGCGATACTACGGTCGGTCTTCAGGCTCGCCTGATGAGCCAGGCGCTTCGCAAGCTCGCCGGCTCGCTGTCCAAGTCCAACACGACGTGCATCTTCATTAACCAGCTGCGTGAGAAGATCGGCGTCATGTTCGGCAACCCCGAGACTACGACGGGCGGCCGCGCCCTTAAGTTCTTCTCTTCTGTGCGTATCGATATTCGCCGTATCGACAGCATTAAGCTTAAGGACGAGGTTATCGGTAACCGCGTGCGCGCCAAGGTCGTTAAGAACAAGGTGGCAGCTCCGTTCCGTTCTGCTGAGTTCGACATCATGTATGGTACGGGCATCTCTAAGGAGGGCTCGATTCTGGACATGGCTGTCGAGTGCGGCATCTGCAAGAAGATGGGCTCCTGGTTTGCCTATGGCGAGGACAAGCTCGGCAACGGTCGCGAGGCCGCCAAGGCGTTCCTGCGCGAACACCCCGATTGCGCTGACGAGATTGAGCATAAGGTCCGCCTTGCCTGCGGGCTTGAGTTTGATGACGATGCTCCGTCCGAGGTGGAGCTGACCGATCAGCCTGCGCCTGAGGAGTTTGACGAGCTTTACGCCATCGATGGTTCCGCCATGCTCGATGATGACGACGAGTAGCGGTTACGCTCATGTCGTATACGGTGACCGAGGCCACGGTCGTCTTTCCCGATAAGAAGGCGGCCTCCTCGTTCTCGAGCGGGTATGCGTCCAAAAAGCCTTGCGCACATATCGATTGTGAGCTTGAGGGCGGTTTTGAGCGGTCCATTTGGATTCCCGTGCGGGTCGCGCGCCTGTATGTCAAAAACCGCCCCGATCTTCCCTGCGATTGGGGTAACTTTCGTGAGGCGGTGCAGCTCGTCGAGCGTAAATGTGCACTTACCATGGTGACCGAGATGTTATCGCGCCGCGACCATGCGACGGGTGAGGTCCGTGACAAGCTGGCTCGCTACGGCTTTCACCAACCCGCGATCGATTTCGCCGTCGAGCGCGCCACCGAGTATCACTTTTTAGACGAGAACCGCTTTTGCTCGTACTTTATCGAGGAACGCAAGCGGCGTGGTTGGGGACAGCGCAAAATCGAGACCGAGCTCAAGCGCCGTCATGTCGTGCTCGATGACATTCCCGGTTATCCCCAGGATTATTTTGCCGTCGAAGACGATTTGGCGCGTGCGTCAGCCCTGCTCGCCAAGCGGCGTGTTCCAGAGACGCGCGGATTCGAAAAACTGGTTCGGTTTTTGATGGGCAAGGGCTTCTCGTATCACATCGCCGCCGATGCCGTTAAGGCACGTCTAGATGCCGAACGCGAGGAATGTGCGGTTTAGGCGTATGCGTTATGTGGCCCTGCCGTTCACCGCGTTTTAGCCGCCGTGCCGGGGCCATTTATTTGACAGTTGTTGTGGTTCAACGTACGATAAACACTGTCATTTGCTTTGTGATATGTGCTCATCTGTGATGAGTTTGTTTATATGTTTATCTGTATCCGACCCGCATAAGCTGCGCCCATATTACTCAAATGTCGCGAGCCGTTCGTAAGGACGGTTCGCTTTGTTGTGTAACGAATCCATAAAAAGGAGTGAGCATGCCTATCATCGCAGCGCTCGTTGGCATCGTTTTGGGTGCCATCGCCGCCATTGCCTACATGCGCACCGCCAAGCAGGGTAGTCTTCACGAGGACGACGAAAAGATTCAGTCGGCACACGCACAGGCTGAGTCCCTGATCGGTGATGCAAAGCGTCAGGCCGAGACCCTCAAAAAAGAGGCTCTGCTTGAGGCTAAAGAGGAAATCATCAAGAACAAGCAGGCCGCCGAGGCCGAGGACAAGCAGCGTAAGAACGAGATTCGTACGCTCGAGAACCGCGTGATGCAGCGCGAGGAATCCCTCGATCGCCGCAACGACGCTCCCGACAAGCGCGAGCATCAGCTGTCCAGCCAGGCCGGTCAGGTCGAGAAGCGCTCCCGTGAGCTCGAGGAGCTCTGCGCAAAGCAGACCTCCGAGCTCGAGCGTATTGCCGACCTTACCCGCGAGGACGCCCACAAGGAACTCCTCGATAAGGTTCGCGGCGAGGTCACCCACGAGGCCGCCACGATCATTCGCGAGTCCGAGCAGCAGGTTCGCGCCGAGTGCCACAAGACCGCCCAGGAGATTCTGTCCCTGGCGATTCAGCGCTGCGCTGCCGACCACACTGCCGAGGTCACCGTTACCTCCGTGCACATTCCCTCCGATGACCTCAAGGGCCGTATCATCGGTCGCGAGGGTCGCAACATCCGGACCTTCGAGCAGGTTTCCGGCGTCAACCTCGTTATCGACGACACGCCCGAGACCGTCGTTCTTTCGAGCTTCGACCCGGTCCGTCGTGAGACCGCCCGTGTCGCCCTCGAGAACCTCATCGCCGACGGCCGCATTCACCCTGCCCGCATCGAGGAGATGTATCACAAGGCTGCCGACCTGGTTCAGCAGCGCGTGCGCGAGGCTGGCGAGCAGGCTGCCTTCGATAC
>CABRWN010000094.1 GCA_902474645.1 uncultured Collinsella sp. | reverse complement strand
GACGGAAAGCACATTAAGTGCTTTCCTTTGCGTGCGGAACTCGCGACAAACTTAATATATTTCGCCGCCCCTCTGCCAAGCTCGGGAGACGACACGTTGATGTCTGCTTAACTCTGCTCGCTCAGCTAATTACTTTGTTGGGGGTCCACTATTTGCTGGAGGGTGAACTTGCATTGGGACGGTTCGCCTTCTGCTTGTGGCTTTGCCTCATCGAAATCGAAGATCATGATGGCGCAGTTGGGGAGTTTTGTTGGGAGCTCGAAGCCCTCTGGGGCTGCGGCCTTGATGAATTGGCGGCTGGCGCTGCCGTGGCTTACTGCTAGGAGGGTTTCGGTGTCCTTAGCACTCATGAGATTGGTGAGGGTGCCTACCATGCGCGCTTGCAGGGCCCGGCTTCCTTCTCCTCCGAAGGGGACCAAATCCTCGCCGGGGTCCCAGACATCGGTGGGCAGGGCGTCGTGAGGGCCTTCCTCGAAGGTTCCGTAGCAGCGCTCGATGATGCCTTCGCAGGGCTCGGCTGCTGCGTCCGGGCCGAGGAGCTCGCATGCGACGAGACTTGCCGTGTCCATGGCTCGGCCTAAGGGTGATGAGACCACTTTGTCGGGGACGACGCCGTGGGCTTTGAGCCATGCGGCTGCCATCCCGGCTTGCTGACGGCCTAAGTCGGTGAGCGGTGAATCGCAGCGGCCCTGGACCAGCTTTTTGACGTTGAACTCCGTCTGACCGTGGCGGAGTAGATACAGCTTCTTCATGCTCTCCCCTTCTGCATAACCTGCTTTGCCGGCATAGCCTTACTCGTGGGTATGCCCTACGTAGTCTTCGTCGATCGTAATCTTGGCAATCGACTTGGGATATTCCGATTCGACCCGTTGTGTCAGCGCGTGCTTTACGTCTTCGGCACTCATCTGCAGATCCGAGGGACGCACGCAGTCAAAGATCACGTTGGTGTGCGTAGGACCCGGCACGCAGCGCAGGTCATGAATCGAGAGGCGGCTATCGATCTCCTGGGCCATGGCGTGAATGCGCAAGCGCATGCTCGCCAGCTTGGGGTCATCGGTCACGATGGGATCGTAGTGAAGCGTAACGATCATGCCGTCTTCGTCCCTAAACGACTGCTCGATGTTATCGAGCGTGTCGTGACTTTCCAACGGGCTGTCCTCGGCCGCCATCTCGGCATGCGCACTTGCAAACTTCCTGCCCGGGCCGTAGTCGTGAACCATCAAATCGTGAACGCCCAAAACGCCGGGATAGCTCATGATCTTGTCTCGAATGTGCTTGACCAGCTTAGGATCGGGCGACTGGCCCAAAAGCGGGCTCACCGTATCCTGGATGAGCTCAAAACCGCTCCAGCCAATATAGGCGCCAACGGCAAGGCCGACCCATGCGTCAAGATTGATGTGCGTCACCTGCGAAACAATTGCGCACGCCAACACGGCGCCTGTGGCAAGGACATCGTTCTTGGAATCCTGCGCGGTCGCATGCAGCGTCTCGGACTCAATGCGATCGCCGAGCTTTTGGTTGAGGGCCGCCATCCACAGCTTTACAACCATCGAAAGTGCCAGGACCGCCACCAGGGCAAGCGAGAACTCGACAGGCTCCGGGTTGACAATACGCTCCACCGAGGACTTCACCAGTTCGATGCCAATAAGCAGCACGAGCGCCGCCACGACCAAACCCGAGAGATACTCGTAGCGACCGTGGCCGTAAGGATGCTCGGGGTCGGCCGGCTTGCTCGCCAGCTTAAAGCCCAGCACGCTCACGATATTCGAGCTTGCATCGGACAGGTTGTTCATGGCATCCGCCACAATCGAAACCGATCCCGACAGCACGCCAATTACGCCCTTCGCAGCGCATAGTGCCACATTGGCGAGAATACACACCACGCCCGTCAACGTGCCCACGCGCGCACGGTCGCCCTGCGCACGCTTAACAATCCACTCGACCATCTACATCCGCCCCCACGGTACTACCTATATATCTATTGCTCAAACGGATTGTAGTGTAGCCACTTTGTCCCCCAGATACAAAAAAGGCCGCAACCCACACGGGCCACGGCCTTGGAATATGGCAAAGGAATCGTCCTTGTGTCGCACAGGTTTACGCGCTTACTTCGGCCACGCTCTTCGAGGTTTCGGGTGAATCGGCTCCGTCCCCCGTCGTCTGTCCCTTCGCCGGCACCACGCCAAAGCAGTAGCTCAGCGCCGCAGACACCGCAAATGCCACACCGCCGGCAGCGCAGCACCACAGCAGGTTCGAGATGCCGCCCGTGGCAAAGCCAATGACCATAAGGACATTCGTCATGCCGATGGTATAGGCCGTAACGTGGCCCACGGCCGCAACAAGGCCTCCGACGGCGCCGCCAATGGCCATGCACGTCAGGCACCTGCCATATTTAAAGCCGCAACCGTACAGCGCCGGCTCGCTTACGCCGCCAAGAACACCCGAGATTGAATAGCCCAGCATGAGCGCCTTCTCGTCCTTATCCGCAACGCGAAGCGACGCGCCAAAGGGCATGCCCCAAACGGCGAACGTTGCCATCGTCGCGGCGATCAGGATGCACGAATCCGTTCCCACACTCATAAACTGCGCATAGGCGAGCGATAGGACAACGTTGCTGACGCCGGCGATCTTTAGGAACTCCCAGCCCGCAGCAAGCCCCATGAGC
The DNA here is from genome assembly GCA_902474645.1 of uncultured Collinsella sp. Classification (GTDB taxonomy): domain Bacteria; phylum Actinomycetota; class Coriobacteriia; order Coriobacteriales; family Coriobacteriaceae; genus Collinsella. The sequence goes on along the minus strand of CABRWN010000094.1, from coordinate 5,623 downwards.
GTGAGCAGCGACACGATGCCACCGGAATTGCCAAGCATAAACATAAGCTGGCCCAACAGCATGCCCAGATAGCTGCCCGCCGGCGCCGTAATACACAGCGAAACCGGAACCATGACAAGCATGGTCGCAAACGGAACGAACGAAAACGCCACGGCCTTAGGGATAACGCGCTTAAAGAAACACTCCACTCGCCATAGCACGGGCACCGAGATGAGAACCGGAATAACAGTCATCGTGTAATCGTTGGCCGGCGCAGGAAGCAGACCATACACGGAAGTCATCGATGCCCCCGTCGTCGATGCGGCATCGACAAGCTTGAGTAAATCGGGTGCAATCAATACGCCGCCCAGCATCATGCCCAGCTGCTCCGAGCAACCGAGCTGGCGGGCGGCCGCCCAACCAAGATAAATGGGCAAAAAGTAGTAGCCGGCGTTATAGAGCCAACTGTAGAACAGGCGATAGATATCGGAATCGGCAGACCACAGGCCCAGCATGCCTTCGCCCATAATGACAGCGACGGTGCGGAACAACGCCGCGCAGACAATAAACGGCAGCGCCGACATCATGCTTTTGGACAGATAGTCCACCACGGCCATGGCGTTTGATGAAACCGACGTTGTAAACGAGGTGTTAGAAACTTGTAGCATGGAATGCCTTTCCCAATATGACATGCGGGCTGTCCCTTTGTCACATCGTGCGGTATCGACCGATTGCGCGGTACTTTTCGTAGCGGAGGTTTGTGAGGGTCGCGTCGTCGAGCTGCCCAAGCGTATCGAAGGCATCAAATGCCGAGGACATGACGGCACCGGCGATCTCCTCATGCGACAGGCCCCTATCGTCAACAATGCCGTCGATGATGCCGAGCACCAACAGATCGGGGGCCGTGAGCTTAAGCGCCTCGGCGGCCTCATTCGCGCGCTCGGTATCCTTCCACAGGATCGACGCACAGGCCTCGGGGCTCACGACCGAATAGGCCGAGCTCGAGAGCATCAGGATGCGGTCGGCCACGGACAGCGCCAGCGCGCCACCAGAGCCGCCCTCGCCTGTCACCACCGAGACAATCGGCGTCTTGAGGCCGCTCATCTCCATGAGATTCTGGGCAATCGCCTCGCCCTGGCCGCGCTCCTCGGCACCGATGCCGCAAAACGCGCCCGAAGTATCGACCAGACACAGAACCGGTCGACCAAACTTTTCGGCCTGGCGCATAAGGCGACGCGCTTTGCGGTAGCCCTCGGGATGTGCCATACCAAAGTTGCGACGCATGCGCTCTTTGGTCGTGGTACCGCGCTCGACGGCGATAACCGTCACGGGTCGCCCGTCTTTCCAGCCAATGCCAGCCACCACGGCGGCGTCGTCGCCAAAGTAACGGTCGCCATGCAGCTCCACAAATCCATCCAGGCCCAGCGAGATCATCTCGCCCGCCGTGGCGCGATCTGCCGAGCGGGTCTGCTTGACAATCTCGAGCGCGGTTTTTGGTGCGGTCGAGCGCTTGAACAAGTGTCCCAGCTTTTTGCCACGACGACCCGTATGCACGATCTCATGCGGTGCCCCCAGGCCGGGCGCGTGCCCTTCGTGCAGTGCCAGCAGCTCGCCTACCGTGAGCGCAATCTCGCCACGCGGAACAACGGCATCGCAAAAGCCGTGCTCCAGCAAAAACTCGGAGCGCTGGAATCCCTTGGGCAGGCGCTTGTGCATGTTCTGCTCGATCACGCGCGGGCCGGCAAATGCCGTCAGGGCATCGGGCTCGGCCAGGATAATATCGCCCTCCATGGCAAAGCTCGCGGTTACGCCTCCGGTCGTGGGGTCAGTGAGCACCGCCGTATACAGGCCGCCCGCCTCGCTATGGCGCCTAACCGCCGCAGAAATCTTGGCCATCTGCATAAGCGATGTCACGCCCTCTTGCATGCGCGCACCGCCCGAAACGGTAAAGCCGACAACTGGCAATCCAAGCTCGGTCGCTCGCTCAAATGTGCGACAGATCTTCTCGCCCACCACGGAACCCATCGAGCCCATCATAAAGTTGGCGTCCATAAAGAAGAGCGCCGTATCGCAACCGCAGATTTTGCCCTTGCCGCACACAACGGCATCGCGCTCGCCCGAACGTTCGCTCACGCTCTTGAGCTTGTCGGCATAGCCGGGAAACGAAAGGAAGTCCTCCGGCGCCAGACTGGCATCCCATTCCTCAAACGTGCCCTCGTCAATCGTCATGCGCATGCGGTCGCGCCCGCTCACGCGAAAGTGTTTGCCGCAACGAGGGCAGACCTCGAGGTTGTCGTGCAGGCGCGCCTCATCGATCACGCGGCGGCACTCCGGGCACTTGATAAACACGTGGCGCGCGGGAAACTCGGCGCACGACTCGGTCATCGGTCCCTCGAGGACGTTGACCGTCTTCGCTTTTCTATTCATCAGCATAGAGATGCCCCATCAGATCGGTGTGATACATGCCCGACAAGAACTCGTCGTTTGCCAGCACGTCGAGCTGAAGCTCGCTGTTTTCGCTCACGCCCTCAATCACGAGCTCGCCCAGGGCCGAGCGCATCTTGCGAATGGCTCCATCACGCGTGGGCGCACACACGATGAGCTTGCCGAGCATGGAGTCGTAGTACGGCGGAACGTTCGCACCGGTAAACATGGCGGAATCCCAGCGCACGCACGGACCACCCGGCACACGCAACGCGGTGACCGTTCCGCATGATGGCAGAAAGTCCGGCGTTTCGGCATTGATGCGGCATTCCATGGCGTGGTTGCGGACCGGCATGTCCTCCTGCTCAAAGGGCAGAGGCTGGCCGGCTGCCACGCGCAGCTGCCACTTGACCAAGTCGGTATCGGTCACAAACTCCGTAACCGGATGCTCCACCTGCAAGCGCGTGTTCATTTCCATAAAGTAGAAATTGCCGTCGTCCGAATACAGGAACTCGATGGTACCGGCCCCTTCGTAGCCGACGGCACGAGCCAGGTCGCGCGCCGCCTTATGCATGCGAGCACGAATGTCGTCGTGTCCGTCGAGGCACGGCGCGGGGCTCTCCTCGATCAGCTTTTGGTTGCGGCGCTGCACCGAGCACTCGCGCTCGCCGAGCGAAAACACATGGCCCTGCTTATCGGCCATAATCTGCACCTCAACATGGTGCGCCGGCGCGACGAACTTCTCCATGTAGCACTCGCCGTCGCCAAAAACGGCCTCGCCCTCGGCACGCGCCTCGATAAACGCCTTTGCCGCATCTTCCACGCGCTCGACCTTGCGAATGCCGCGGCCGCCACCGCCGGCACGCGCCTTAATAAGCACGGGGCAGCCAATGCGTTCGGCCTCGGCCGTCGCCTCCTCGGGACTTTTGAGCAGATCGCAACCCGGCACGATGGGCACGCCCGCCGCAGCAGCCGTTCGACGTGCGGCGTCCTTGTCGCCCATGCTGTCGATCACCTCGGCCGAAGGACCGACAAACGTCAGGCCATACTTGTCGCAGTCGCGCACAAAGCTCGCCTTCTCGGAAAAGAAGCCATAGCCGGGATGAATTGCCTTAGCCCCCGACTTTACGGCACAGGTGAGCACGGCATCGTCGTTGAGGTAGCTCTCGGCAAGACGCGGGCCACCAATGCAATACGCCTCGTCGGCAAGTTGCACGTGCAACGCGTCCGCATCGGCCGTGGAATAAACGGCGACGGTCTTGATGCCCATATCGCGGCACGCGCGGATAACACGGACCGCGACTTCGCCGCGGTTGGCGATGAGCACTTTGTCGAACATGAAGCCTTCCTTAACTTTCGTGCATGAGTGCAAAAGACATATCGGCGCGGCAGCAAACCTCACCGTTAACACTCGCAGTACCTGTCGCAAAGCGGAACGGCCCGCGCGCACGCGTGATGGAGCACACCAGATCCACCGTGTCGCCCGGGCGCACCGGACGCTTAAAGCGCACCTTGTCCAGACTCGTGTAGAACGGCGTCGCGCCGCGCGCCTCCTCATCGCCCATCAGCAGCACGCAGCAGTTCTGGGCGAGCATCTCGCACTGAATCACGCCGGGGACCACCGGGTTTCCCGGAAAATGCCCCTGCAAAAAGTACTCGTCGCCCGTAATCGTGATCTTGCCGTGGGCCTCGTCGCCCACCAGCTCGGCTTCGTCGAGCAAAAGCATCGGCTCGCGATGCGGCAACAGCTTCTTGAGCTCTTCTTTGTTCATGGATATCACCTATCCGATCCTCATGAGGCAGCTGCCAAACTCCACGAGGTCGCCGTCGGCCACGCAGATCTCGAGCACCTCGCCGTCTGCCTCGGCCGTCACCTCGTTGAGAACCTTCATGGCCTCGATGATGCAGAGGGTCTCGCCGGCCTTGACCTTGGAGCCCACGTGCACAAACGGCTCGTCGCCCGGCGCCGGGGCAGCATAGAAAACGCCGACCATGGGAGCGGTCACCTCGGTGCCCTTAGGCTCCGACACGGCGGCAGGTGTCTGCGCGGCGGGTTCCGGTGCGGTGGCAGGCATGGCGACAGGAGCCACCGCCGGTGCAGTCACGGCACCCGGCATAGGCATGGGCACGGCAACCGGCTGCGCGGCACTCGCGCGCTCGAGCTCGACCGCGGTGCCATCGGGCTCCTCAACACGCACGCGCGTGAGGCCGCGGTCCTCCATCACATCGGCTATCTCGGCAAGTCTTTTGGAATCCATGCTCTAGCTCCTCGTATATCTACGCAGCGCGATGGCGGCATTGTGTCCGCCAAAGCCCAGGTTGGTCGAAAGCGCCCAGGTAAGGTCGGCGCGAACCGCACGATTGGGCGTGTAGTCAAGATCGCAGGCGGGATCGGGCGTGTGGTAGTTAATGGTCGGCGGCACCACGCCCTGCTCGAGCGCCATGGCACAGGCCATGACCTCGATGGCACCCGTAGCACCGATCATGTGGCCGGTCATCGACTTGGTCGACGAGACGTGCGCGGCGCGCGCCGCATCCTCGCCAAGCGCACGCTTAATGCCCGCCGTCTCGGACGAATCGTTGAGCTTGGTCGAGGTGCCGTGAGCGTTGATGTAGAGGCCCTCGGAAGGCTTAACGTCGCCCTCGGCCACCGCCAGCGATATCGCACGGGCAATGCCTGCCGCGTCCGGGTCGGGACTCGTGATGTGGTAGGCATCATCGGTGTTGCCGTAACCCACGACCTCGGCATAAATGTGCGCCCCGCGAGCCAGCGCGTGTTCCATGCTCTCGAGCACCAGCACGCAGGCGCCCTCGCCCATCACAAAGCCGTCGCGGTCTGCATCGAACGGACGGCATGCCGTCGACGGGTCAGGATTAGTGGTGAGAGCACGGCAGGACGTAAAGCCCGCAACGGCATCGGGGATGATTGCGGCCTCGGCGCCGCCAGCCAGGATTGCATCGGCATAGCCATGCTTGATGGCGCGGAACGCCTCGCCCACGGCATGGGCCGAGGTCGCGCAGGCGGTCACCACGGGCAGGGTCGGGCCCTTTGCCTTGTGGCGGATCGCGATATTGCCCGAAGCCATATTGGGGATCATCATCGCGATCATATAAGGCGATGCGCGGCGGGGCCCACGGTCGGCAATCGTGTGGACGTTGTCGACGAGTGTCTGCATGCCGCCCACGCCCGAACCCACGTAGACACCCAGGCGATCGCGAT